>CAZBBE010000146.1:0-3379 GCA_964489755.1 uncultured bacterium
TAATGTGTACGTAATACCAGAATTAAAGACAAATGCTTCCTGCTCAGGATATGTATCATATGTATCATAGAATGATGAATGGGTTCCCGTATCCAAATTATCCGTATCCAATTTATCAATTCTGACCGGAGACCTAAATTTTGATCCTGTTATATATCCTGCACCGTTCCAGTCTCCGTTTTCGGGAAAATAATTTAACTGAATACCACCCACATCATAATTGGCAAATAAATCCGGATCCTTTAGGGTAGCACCTGAGTAAGACGAAAATTCAGATCGAGTTCCAATTAACGACATTAATTGAAATTGATCATTTAGTTCAACATCCATCCGAAGACCAAAAGGACGGTTATCGAAATCCAGGGATTTGTCTTCAAAAAAATTAAAGGCTAATCCATTTCCAAAAACGGCAGTCAAATGCCCTGCATCCAGCGACCAGATATCTCGAATTATATTCAAGGATAAAGTACGAACTCCAGAAAATTCCACCCCGTACTCAGGAGGTTTGTTGTATGCAAATTCCGAGTTGAGATTCCATGAGTTTCCCTGAAAATTCACCGAGAGATAATTTTCAAGATAGGTGAATGCATCTTCGGTTTGAACACTTTCGCCGTATCGGGAATAAATGCCTCCATTGACATTAATACCAAAAAGAACAGATTCTAATCCAAACAGACAGAATAGAAGGAGTGTAATTAAATGTGAATTGCTTTTTATTGTTCTGGTTTAACTACAGATGTGGAATCTTCAGAGCTATCTGATGTTAATTCAAGCGCATCAACAATAATGGCTTCAATTTCCTTTTCATCCCCCGGGATATAGCCCGTGTGCTCCCACAATATTTCGTTCTCCGGAGAAACCAATATTGAAAATGGAAGCGCTTCTGAATTGAACTTTCCGTAAAATTTCTGTTCCGCATCTAAATAAACAGGGAAAGTGATGTTTTTTGAATTTAGAATGGCAGTTATTTTTCTTGCAGTTTTTGAATCATCTACGTTTATCCCCAAAACCTGAAAATTATTTTCACTGTATTTATGATGCATTATATCCAGTTTCTTCATTTTTTTTAGACAGGGAACACACCAGGTAGCCCAAAAACTAATAAATGTTAATTTGTCTTCAATGATCTTATCTGATGAAATGTTTTTTCCTCTCAAGGTCTTGATCTTCACCTTAGGAAGGTCTCGCAACTCTTTAACGGGTGCTTTCTCTATGGTTCCTTGGCATAGAGAAACTGTGGTTATAACAGCGATAATTAGCGGGATTATATATATTTTCATTTTCATCAAGTTCTAATAAAATTATTTAAAATTTAAAGAGGAATATAAGAATTTGACCCTGATTACTCCCTAATTATTCCAATGGGTCATTTTTCTTCAAATCTCAGTATAATTATACCGGATTATTTTGCAGGATCTTTTTCCATGAATCCCGCAAGGGAACGGTTCGATTAAAAACAAGATTGTCCGGGGTTGAATCCATTGAATCAAGACAAAAATACCCCTGTCGTTCGAATTGGATGGTCTCTCCTTCTTTAACGGAAGAAATCGCAGGTTCTATTTTGCACTCTTTTAATATTTTTAATGAATCCCTATTTAGGTTATCGGTGAAATGACCTCCATCCGGGACTTTCGCTGGATTCTCCGAAGTAAACAATCTATCATACAATTTTACCTCAGCCGGAATTGACCTATCAGCAGAAACCCAATGTAGAGTACCTTTCACTTTTCTTCCGTCCAGAGCAGAGCCTCCTTTGGTATCCGGATCATAAGAACATCGTAATTCAATAACCTCTTCATTTACATTTTTTATTACATCTGTACATGTTATAAAAAATGCATAGCGCAACCGCACTTCCTTTCCGAGAGTTAATCGAAAAAACTTTTTAGGAGCATCTTCCATAAAATCGGATTTTTCGATGTAAAGTTCCTTTGTGAACGGGATTTTGCGTTTTCCTGCATTCGGATCCTCAGGATTGTTGATTCCATCTACCTCAACCATTTCTCCTACCGGGAAGTTCTCAATGACCACTTTTAATGGGTCCAAAACACCCATGAATCTCAATGCGGTTTTGTTTAAATCTTCCCTCACAGAATATTCCAACAATGCTATATCTGCAGTCATGTCCCGCTTTGCAACACCGACTTTTTCTGCAAAATTTCGAATGGAAGCCGGGGAATATCCACGACGGCGCATTCCGGAAATGGTGGGCATTCGTGGGTCGTCCCAGCCGGATACGTGGCTTCCTTCCACCAATTCCAAGAGCATTCGTTTGCTCATAACGGTATAATTAAGATTCAATCGGGCAAATTCAATTTGCCGGGGATGATACACATTCAACTGTTCCAAAAACCAATCATAGAGAGGACGATGGTCCTCAAATTCCAGTGTACAGAGAGAATGGGTAATTCCCTCAATAGAATCCTCCAATCCGTGTGCCCAGTCATACATGGGATAGATGCACCATGTGTCACCGGTTCGATGGTGACTCTCATGCAGAATCCTGTAAATGACAGGGTCCCTCATATTCAGGTTTGGATGACTCATATCAATTTTCCCTCGCAACACTTTTGAACCATTGGGAAATTCCCCCGCTTTCATTCTCCTGAATAAATCAAGATTTTTGTCAATAGGACGATCCCTGAAAGGACTTTCTTTCCCCGGTTCTTTCAGAGTGCCCCGGAAATCATTTATTTCTTCAGACGTCATATCACAGACAAATGCTTTTCCTTTATTGACCAGAGTCTCTGCATGATTGTACATCTCATCAAAATAATCCGACGCATACAATACCTTATTTCCCCAGTCAAACCCCAGCCATTTTACATTTTCGATGATGGAATTGACATATTCCTCTTCCTCTTTGGACGGATTGGTATCGTCAAACCGGAGATTGCAAGTGCCCTTATATTTTTCAGCAAATCCGAAATTGATGCAGATGGATTTGGCATGACCAATGTGGAGATAACCGTTTGGCTCCGGAGGGAACCGGGTGATGATCTCTTTATGCTTCCCTGAGAATAAATCATCCTCAATGATCTGTTGAATAAAATTTTTTGATTCAATCATCTTTATTTTTCATTGTTCCTCAAACGGAAGTAAATCTACCGCTTTTTCCAATCTTTTAACACAAATGTCTTTACCTAAAACCTCCATCATGTGAAATAAGGATGGTCCTGCACCTATTCCGCTCAGTGCCAACCGAACAGGATGAATCAGTTTTGCAGGATTGATATTTTTTCTGTCGCTCAAATTTCTTAATTCAACTTCCACATTTTCAACAGTCCATTCCTTCATATTATCAAGACATTCTCTATACTCATTTACAAGTTCATTCACATCGGAATTTTTCCAGCGTTTTCTCATGGTTTTCGGATCG
>CAZBBE010000147.1:0-3370 GCA_964489755.1 uncultured bacterium
ATATCTGCACTCAAACGTTTTTGAGCAAGTTCAAAACTGATCCGTGTTCGGGTTGAATTTTCAAAAAAGAGATTGACAATCGTGTGTCCCTGGAGGGATGGCACTCTTTTGATAGGGCGTTCCAAAACTTCCCTGAATTGAAATGCCATATCAATGATGGATTGTATATCCTCACCGGGATAATCCTTTAAACCCAATAAATGACGATTACTCAGCATTATCACCGCCTTTTATATATAGACGAAGTTCCACTAAATCTTTACCATCAACTTCGTGTAAATATACATTTACGTGTTCCCCTTCATTCGTTGGAATATTTTTCCCGACAAAATCTGCTTTTATAGGCATTTCACGATGACCCCGGTCCACTAAAACCGCCAGTTGAATTTTTGACGGTCTTCCAAAAGAAAGTAACTCATCAATGGCTGCTCTGATGGTGCGTCCGGTATAGAGCACATCATCTACAAGGACCACCGTCTTTTTATCTAGGCTGAAGGAGATATCTGTCCCTTTCACTTGAGGAACAACGAGTCGTTCCATGAAATCATCCCGGTGAAAGGAAATATTCACCGTTCCCAAATCCACACTTTTTTGAGTCAATTCCCCGATGTTCTTTTTAATTCGCTGAGCCAGAGGTTCCCCTCGTGATAATATCCCGATTAGAACAAGATTTTCAGGGTCATCATTTTTTTCCACAATTTCATGGGTCAATCGACTTATCATTCGGCTGATGTCCGTCTTATCAAAGAGTTTAGTTGTTGATTTAATTTCCATCATATTCATAAAAAAACCTCCGGGCAGAATGATCACGTTCGATCCCTCTGTACGGAGGTTAATCTTCTGCCCTTACCGTCTCACCGGACCGGTTTAAAGGGGTCTTGACAAATAGAATTTACATTTTTTCAATTAAGGATGGTACATGAAAATCAATTTTTGTTTTCAATTCATAATAAAGTTTTTAGTATTGGATTACGACCCGGTTTTCTCTCTTCTGGAAAGAAGATTCATCAAGGTCATAGACTAAAGATAATGATTGTTTTCCAGGGAATTGTGACTCATTTAGTAGTCGTTATGTCCGGAGAATAAGTTCAAAATAAAACTTTCAATAGTAAAATTATATCAGGAGGGATCACCATTGGGTTTATGTAACAAATCCAAAATGGTTTCCATAATTAGGACCCTGTCCAATTGGGAAATATCAATCGTCGCATCCATTTTTTCTTTGCGAAACCACTGAACCTGCCGCCGGGAATATTGCCTGGTTTTAATGATAATTTCCTCTTTCATTTCATCGACTGACATTTCATCATTTAAAAAAGCCTGAATTTCCCTGTAACCGATAGAATCCAATGCAGGATATGGCTTACCGGATTCAGCCTGTTTATGAACTAAAAGTTTCACCTCATCAATCCAACCAGAAACCAGCATCTCCTCTGTTCGTTTTTCAATTTTGTCCATAAGGATTTCCTTGTCCATCATAAACAAAACCGAAAATAATCTCAGAGTTTTTCCGGGCATGTTTTTCTGGAGTTTAAAATGCTCTGTAGGTGTTTTCCCTGTCGTTTCGTAGATCTCCAGTGCTCTCACTAGCCGTTTTTTATTATTGATGTGGACGATCTTTCCATATTCCGGGTCTACGGATCTTAACCTGTGCAGTGAGGCTTTGGGGTTTTCTTCATATTTTTTTTCCAATCGCTCTCTTGCAGATAAATCGGAAATGCTTCCTTCAAAGATTCCTTTTGTTAATGCGCGGTAATACAATCCGGCACCACCGCAAATGATAGGAGATTTTCCATAAGATTGAATTTCTTTCACTTTTTCTTTTACCAATTTTGCATATACCCCCGCAGATATCGGTTCTGATGGTTCTCGGAAGCCCATTAAATGATGACGAATACCATCCATCTCTTCTTCTGCGGGCTGTGCAGTTCCGATTGTCATTCCTTTATAAATTTGACGGGAATCCAACCCGATGATCTCTCCATTCAACTTTTTGGCAATATCAATAGAAATTGATGTTTTCCCAACAGAAGTGGGGCCGACTATAGTTAATATATTTTTCATTCTCTTGATGGAAATTAGACTGTGATTTGAACTATCTTCAATGTTATAAATCACCTAGGGGATTTTAACTTGTATATTGCAAAATTCAATTTTACATTTTAACAAAATATTTATGGGTAGAGAAAAATTTGGTACATACAATGGTTAAATACAAGAAAAAATAGGTAGTGATGTATAATAACAAAAAAATTAGAGAAAAGAACATGTCCTAATAATTGCGGAATCAATTATTAAAATCGGTGTTAAAACCCTGTGGTTTCAGGATGGAGTTATCAATGAAAAAGCGGGACCACTGATTGTGATGAATGACTGTATGTTTAAACAACACCGAAAGTTGTTATAAATTAAAGTATGATTAATCTATTAAAATTACAGTATAACATACCATATGGGCGTAAAATATGGAATATATGTGGAATAGAAACAAATTAGATATCGTATTTTAATTAATTCTGTTAATTGATTTTTTCAACAATGAGGTTGTTAAATTGAAAAAAGTAATCACATATGGGACATTTGATCTATTCCATTTTGGACATTTAGAAATATTGCGTAGAGCAAAAAAATTAGGCGAATATTTAGTTGTTGCCATATCCACAGATAAATTTAATGAAATTAAGGATAAAAAATGTGTTTATCCATTTGAACATAGAATAAATATTGTTGAAGCAATTAAATATGTAGATGAAGTGATTCCAGAAAACAATTGGAACCAAAAGAGACATGATATATTAAAGAATGAGATTGATATTTTCACAATGGGTAATGATTGGGAGGGAAAATTTAATGATTTAACAGATATTTGCGATGTAATTTATCTTCCCAGAACTCCTAATATATCTGCTACAAAAATAAAGTTAATAAATAATCCCCTATCTAAAATACGAAGTTTTGATGAACATTAAAGAAAATATTATTGAATTGAGAAAAATTTGTTAGGAAATATATAATGAAGATATGGGAATCACTTTTTGCTTCAATTCTTTTAATAAATAAATATATTAAAGAAAAATAATACGATTTTTAACTCTCACATCGTCAGACAAAAAACCTCCGGTGGGTTTATTCGTTAACTTTCCCCTCTTTTCCCCCAGCCCATTTTTACCCTCAATGTTTTAAAATAACTGGAGTCAGGGAATGTTATTAATTGAATGGAGTATTCTCCTTTTTCCACAATAATTTTAGTATTGGAATCCAACAGCTCTGTGACTTGCCCATCCACTGCCAGTGAAGCTTGAACTTCTTTATCGACAAACTCTATTGATAATCTGCTGTTCCCAGAAAGTACAATAGGACGAACTGTAAG
>CAZBBE010000148.1:0-3367 GCA_964489755.1 uncultured bacterium
ATTCAGGGTTTTCGGCATCCTGTCCAGGCAGAATAACAACAGATTTTTTCTCGAGGGTCAAGCCATCTTCCAATTCTTGAGCCACCACATATGAGAATACAAAGAAGATGAGAGAGAATAGTATTTGCTTCAGAAGGCACATTGCAGGAGTTTATCGAGGACCAAAGTTAAGTGACGATGGTATGCCCTAATAAATCCTTTATCATCTTTGCTGACATAATCCCCGGTGTTTGGATTAACCTTGTAATACTATTCATTTTGGTATTTAAATAAGACAAAATCCAGTCCCCAAACCAACCCAATAAATAAAAGCAGTGCTATGATGTGATTAATCATGTAAAAATCTACTCATCATCCTGCATACAAAAAACCTCACGAATGGGGGCTTGATGTTTAATCATATTCGCTTATAATTGTTCAACTATCTTTGGTAATTCCAAATTGATTTCATTTAAAAGTTTATCTAATGCTTTTTTACCAGCCAAGTGTAAATCTGTATGCACCCCTTTCACCTGCGTTATGGATTTAGAGTATAGTTGTTTATTATCGATAGATGACATAATAGATAATTCTACATTAGCATAGACATAGTAAAATCCATATGAATCTGCTTCTTCAGACCTGGGAACTGTATTGACAACTAATGTAATAACATAGTCTGCATTTTTCTCCGTAGTAAACTTGCCAGAAAGATTTTTGACAAAGTATTCCTTGATCGCTGATGAAATAAATGGCGGCTCGAGTTTTTTACCAAGATTTTTTTCATCAGCCTTAATTGCCAGGTCTGGGCCTTTTATATTGAAAGTAACCTTAGTATTTCTTACCATGGGAGCCAAGATTGGAATGAAGCTGGTATCAACAAGCTTACTCAGGTCTAAGGAATGTGATATGTGTTCAGGGTGTGATATTTTACCATCCAAGAATGGATTTAATGATAAAATACCATCTGTATTGGATATACCAGTTGCATACTCATCCTGATTATTGATCTGGTATAAAACGGGTATATTAGCCAATACTTTTGATGTTTTCTTATCTATGCAATCTGCTTTGTAAAACGATCCATCTTCTGATAGAATTTTTAATATGTATGGATCTGTTTCAGGTATGAATTCTATCCGGTCGATATAGTCGAACAATTTTATTTTTATGTACGCTGCAAGATTGACTTTCTTTTGCGAACCCTCTGGAATATTAACATCTAGATCCTGGTCTAAATACGGCTTTATTTCCAATAGGGCTGATGACAAGTAGTTAAAACTATTTACATTAAAAGGATCTGCTTTGGAAATAAACTCTAGTGCAGTGCTTACAGCTTTTTCACGTTTACGGGCTAGATCAGCAAAGTATTTCTTTTTAGATAACCTGGCATAAGCCTTGAATTCAAACTTGGACTCATAGTGATCCACGTATTCCACATCATTGATATTTTGATCTACTCTGGTCTTAATGATTGCACTGAAATATTCATCCACATCATAGTTTAATTCCTCAAATATATTGGTAGCGCTGCCTGTTACATGTACTTTTATATGAGAAGCTATTTCGTTCAAAGCACGCTGCTGGGCCAGCCAGCGATAGTCATCAGGCAAAGGTTTTTCAAGAATGCCGATACCTACCCAATATTCATTATCAGATTTAGGCTCATTGATAACCCAGTCAGGCTTTATTTCGGGAGCACTGGAACACGAAATAACAAATAAAACGGGAAGGGATAAAGGTATTAGATATTTTAAAAATTAATTTTTATACTAACCTAAAATTATTCAATTGACAATTCATCAACATACCCAACTGCCAGCGAAGGTCCACCACCAGAAATTCTTAATTCAACATTTCCTGAAGTAGTGATAGTTTGATTGATATAGTTGACACTTGACCAAGCGTCTACTGTGTGTATTAAAATATCATCAAGATATATCTTTATATCAGTTCCGTAAGCACCATATGCATACATTTGCAAAATCATTCCAGAAGCCACAAAAACTTCACGACTCATAACTTGGGGCTCTCCATCCCCGCCAGCCCATAAATAATATCTCGCACAATCTCCTTCTAAACATTCAGTTGGAATTGAATATGTATCCCCTGAATTATACCATCCCTCAGATGCACCAGTTCCGATATCACCATACCAATCTGATAAATCTTCAAAATCTTCATAGAACGGATTAACAACCAACATAAGTACATTTATTACTTCCGATCCACCATTTGATGTGATTGAAAATGTATCGTTATATTGACCATTTGATAAATTTTCGTTAGATACTGTGACTGTAATTTGATCCTGTTCTGTTGTGGTTGTACCTGAGGAAGGCGTTATTGATAACCAAGATATATTTTCAGAGATAGACCACTCTAATTCACCTTCTCCTCCATTCGAAATAAAATAATTCATCACATTTTGATCATTGCTGAAGTCAAGTTCCATATCAGAGACCTCCAACACAGGTGGCTGTGGAACATACATTTCTATATCAATTACATGATAATTTTCTCCAGAAGAAACATTTACAGAACTGTTATAATTTCCACTTTCTAACCCGCTACGATCTGCATAAACATTTATTATATCTTGCTCAAATGTAGTTTGACCATTTTGCTCTGAAAGTTGAAGCCAATTATCATCTACATCGATGGACCAAGGCATAATACCATTGCCTGCATTAGTTATTTGGAAAGAATATTCATTGATAGATGATTCAATAATAAGGTTTTTATTAATTATAAATATCCGAATTGTTCATCCATTTATACACAGGATAATTATTGGGTGTGCCAGGTTTTTTACCTTTCCACAATTGATCTGTTTCTTTGTATTTTATTTTCCATTGCTCACCCATGGCTTTTTTTAAAGTTTGGATTATTATTATATTTCTTTTGTAACAATAGTTTCCGAGAAAATTATAAACATTCAAATCGGCAACAATACGGTTCTTACCATTGAATCCCAAATCTAATCGAATTCCAGATTGGCCACCATCATGATGAACGTAAATCCCTTTTATCCGTTTGAAAGGTATTACATACCGGTGAATTGGACCTTCAATACAATATGAACCATCCAAATTGTTTCCTTCCGGATTAAAAGTTAAAATAGGTAATCCTTTTTCATATACAATGAAACGCCATTTATAAGTGCATCTGAGAATCCCGCTTGCAAATGCCAGGCTACCTGTGAAGGTAAGAAGAAATAAAATAGCGTAGAAAAATGAATTACAATAAGCTTTAAAATACGTACTTGCGAAATAAACTAAAAAGCTTGTAATAACTATTTGGGACCAACCGAGAATAATGACTTTTAAATCCCTTGAATCATAAATTTTCTTACCTAGAACTGGATGTCTGGTGGAAAATATCATAA
>CAZBBE010000149.1:0-3355 GCA_964489755.1 uncultured bacterium
TATATTTCGATTCCAAAACAACTTTCGCAATTCCCTTTAAAAGAGCAATATCTCCGCCAATATGAGGTTGTACATACTCTGTTGCTATCTCATTATCATTGAGTACCATAGATCGCCAATCGCTGGGGACATTGAACTTTTCCAAACCTGGTTCCTTTAACGGATTAACAATGATAATCTTCCCACCACGGCGCCGGCAATGGAGGAGTTCGGTCATTAACCTAGGATGATTGGATGATGGATTAGCTCCGATGACCCATATCATATCTGCATTTTTCAGGTCATCAAGAACGACCGTTGCTGTTCCGCTTCCTATGGTTCCCCCCAGTCCCACACCTGAGGCCTGGTGGCAGTAATATGAACAGTTGTTTATATTGTTCGTTCCGTAAGCTCTCACAAATAACTGCAGCAGAAACCCTGCCTCATTGGATGACCTTCCTGAACTGTAAAAAAATGTACGGTTCGGGTCCGTTCTTTTCAATGTGCCTGTTATCTTTTCCAGAGCTTCCTCCCAGCTCACCGGCTCATAGTATTGTTTATCAGACGAATTAATCAGTGGTGTGTTCAGCCTGCCGAGCCTCACCAGCTCACGAGGTGGAATGGACTTAAATTGTTCAATGGTTGTGTTTTGGAACATCTTTTCCGGAATGGGGTTCTGGATATCTGTGAGCTGAGCCTGTATACTTTTTTTACAGATCTCCGGTGAACTGCCGGCCTCGTTTGTCATTCCGCCCAGTTGCCCGCCCATTCCCAGTGCGCAGGTTTTGCAGGTATTACTGGATCGGATGGACCTGAAAAAATTTCTATAACCTACGGTCCGGGCTATCTGAAATGAACTCTTTATGGAACTGAACCCGGAGACTGCCATTAATATGAAGGTTTTATTATGGCTAAGATAAACAAATTTAACCCTGTTTTAAAGTTATTGAATTCCTTCCACTTTGTAATACTTCGAAAAATAGATTTTCAAGATCATTATTCACTTTAGGACAATTATTAATTACCGCCTCAGCCCAGTCAAAATATTTTAAACAGCGTTTTGCATCCCATTCAGTTGGTGGTGTTTTAGTGATATCCATCACATTTGAAATCTTATCACCAAGCTTAATTAACGCAGCACCGTCTGATAATCCTTTTGCATGCTCTATTTGTCTCTGTTTACGCACAGCTTTGGGCAAATTTTTATCATCGGTAACCTCTTCAACAAAAGTACGTACTTGCTCTCCAAATTTATCTTCTAAATCATCGGGTGATGTTTCCGTATCTTCGATGGTATCATGCAGGATAGCCGCAGCGAGGACTTCCGGATCATCTATCCCGCCAATTTCTGAGATGATCATTGCCACTGAAATGGGGTGGTTGATATAGGGAGTTTTGTCTATATCCTTCCGCTTCTGTTTCCGGTGTTTCACAGCAGCAAAGTGTGCAGCTTTTAAAATAAGTTGGTCGTTCAATTGACCTTTTATTTAATCAAAATCATTTAATTTAACATTACGGTCAATCTACCGCTTTTACATTTACAGGGTCCCATGATTCATTCACAATTTTTACCTCCTGTACATCTTGAACATCTGCAGAAAGATTGTTTCCGGTGCAAGCCCAAAGTGCTATGATCAAAGATGCTCCGGTGATCATACCTAAAATGTAATCCAGCGATTTTTGTTTTGCCATAATATTCTCCTTTTATCAGAGTTTTTAGTGATTCTTTATAAAATAGATCAGCTGTTTTCCGATGTCTGTATTATCATACACACCTGAAAATGCCTCAGCACCAGGTCCAATAGAAAAAACGGGAATCATATTCGCTGTGTGGTGTCCCGTAGTAAATTTAATATCGAGTGCGCCTTCATTTGTGTCTTCTACTGCCATCCCTCCGGTTTCATGGTCAGCCGTAAATAGGACCAATGTGTTTGGATGTTCTTTTTGATAATCCAGACAAAATCTTAATACTGAGTTTAATGATGCCAACTCAGCGGACATATATTCACTGTTATTTGCGTGTCCCGCAAAGTCAACCTGAGCTTCTTCTATCATAAGGAAAAATCCGTTATTGTTTTTACTAAGAAGCTTAACCGCTAATTGAGTCATTTCGGTGGTGGATACTTCCCTATTTTCATAGGCTGAACCTAAATGGTTGTCCGCAAATAATCCCAAAACCTGTTTTTCTGTATCAATTGATGGGTCAAACTCAGTAAATGTAAATCCACCCCGATTTCTGAATATTTCCAAGGGTTCACCTTCCCAATTGTTTCTTCCCCCTCCCAGCATCAGATCCACACCGCTTTTAGCCATTTGAAGAGCAATCTCCTTGTATTTGCTCCGCTCATCAATATGTGCAGCAAAACTTGCCGGTGTCGCATGTACAATCGTTGACGTAGACACCAATCCAGTGGACATTTCCTTATCTTCTGCCCATTCAAGAACAGTTTTTACAGGTTGATCGTTCTCATCAACTCCTATTCCCCCTCTGTGAGTTTTTACACCCGTTGCCATGGATGTTGCAGTATTTGCAGAGTCCGGTACCTTCCGCTTTCCAGAGGGATGTACTGTTATAAGCCCCGTGTGCGTGAAATCTGCAGGAGCAAAATCAGGATTATCATAATACATAAGTGTAAACTGCCCAATACCCAACCCGTCAGCAATGATGAAAATGATGGATTTTGGAATTTCTTTGGTTTTTACAGAAATTTCCTGCGAAGAAGCCTGATCATCAGAATTTGCTTCTATGATATTATCTGTCCCGGGAATTCCCAAATAGTAACGGGTGAGAAAAATTTCAGGAGAGGTATTGCAGGAGTAAAAAAATAAACATATACTCACGCAGAATTGATATACTATGTTTTCTCTAATTTTAATATGATTCATTATTATTATAATAATACAGATTTATTCCAATGACATAGTATCGGGGATCTCAACGATCCAAATATCTTTATTTTCAGAACGGTCAGAAGCAAAAGCGATATAATTCCCATCGGAAGACCAGGATGCATGTTCATCCACACCGGTAGACATGGTGATTCGTTTTTGATATCCCCCATCTAATGACCTAATAAAAATATCCTTTTCTCCAAATCGTTTTGAATTATATACAATTAATTGACCATCAGGAGACCAGTTTGGATAACCGTTATTAAAATTGTCATCAGTGAGTGAAATAACTTCTCCTCCCTCTACACTTATCATCCCGATATTTCCAAATCCATCTCCATAATCCAATCCCCCATGGTGTGTGTATTCGAAAGCAAGCCAGTCGCCATCCTGTGACCATCGGGCACACTCCTCATCACCACTGCCAAATGTCATACGGACAGGGTCCCCCTGAACAATCCCATCAGATGTTACGGGGATCTTC
>CAZBBE010000150.1:0-3347 GCA_964489755.1 uncultured bacterium
GGTGGCTGTAGTCGACCCCACTTGCCCGGCGCCTAATATTAGAATGTTCATCGCTATTTACGGTTTTATTTTACATCAATTTCAGCTTTGCGTATCCCAAAACAAGCCATTTTACGCCTTCGTTTTCAAAGTTAACTTGAGCTCTTGCGTGCTCTCCGTCCCCTTCGAAACCAATGATAGTGCCATCCCCGAAGCTTGAGTGTTGAACCCGTTGTCCCAGCTTAAAAGCGCCCGCATGTTGAGCGGTGTTTTTTTTCTTGATGGGAGTTCTTGCTCGTGCCAATATCCCCAGTTGGTGTGATTCGTTAATGAGGTTTTCAGGAATTTCAAATAAAAATCGAGAAGGCTGACTGTGGTTGTAAACGCCATGCAACATACGCTGTTCAGTGAAACTGATAACAAGCTCTTGCATTGATCTGGTAATAGCCACGTAACAAAGGCGCCTTTCTTCCTCAAGTCCACCGGGCTCGAGAATGGATCTTTGGTGCGGAAACAACCCGTCTTCCATCCCGGCGATAAAAATGAGCTTAAACTCCAAACCTTTTGCAGAGTGCATGGTCATAAGCTGGACACTGTCTTCCCAGTCTGCGGCTTGGTTGTCACCGGACTCAAGGGCTGCGTGGGAGAGAAAAGATTGCAGTGGAGACAATTCGTCTTCGTCTATGAGGGGCCGATACCCATGGGCGGCATTTACCAATTCAGAGATATTTTCAAGTTTAGTTTCAGCTTTTTCTGTCTTTTTTGCTTTTAAAAAAGGGATCAGACCGGATAGCTCAATGCTTTTTTCAAACTGTTCTGGCAGTTCCAGCCCCTCAATTGACGTTTCTATTTTATGGATCAAGTTTAGAAAACCGTTTGTTGCGGTAAATGCTCTCGTTGCAAGTTCTTGGTTTTGGACCAGGGAAGACGCCGCTGAAAATAAAGATAAATTATGTTCTTTTGCAAAGGCTCTAATCTGCGACATGGTTTTGGCTCCCATGCCTTTTGGTGGCATGTTTGATGATCGCTCAAAAGCAACATCATCGTTTTTATGGACAACCAGCCGCAAATAGGACAGCACGTCTTTAATTTCTGCGCGATCAAAAAAACGCATACCTCCATAGACCCGGTAGGGGATATTCAGTTGCAGCAGTGCTTCCTCAAGAACCCTGGACTGAGCGTTGGATCGGTACAAAATCGCCGCGTCACTCAAGCTTCCGCCATGTGTTTTCCATGAGGTAATTTTGCTGACAATGTTTTGTGCTTCCTCGTATTCATCGTATGCGCCGGTAACGGTGATCAACTCGCCTTGTTCGCCTTCCGTCCACAGCTTTTTGCTTAAGCGCTGCTGATTGTTGGCGATTACAGCATTGGCAGCGGCCAAAATTGTTTTTGTAGAACGGTAATTTTGTTCCAACTTTATGAGCCTGCACCCCGCAAAGTCCTGTTGAAAGCGCTGCATGTTTTCTGAATTAGCGCCACGCCACCTATAGATGGACTGGTCGTCATCGCCCACAACAAAGGTTGACGACTCCGGCCCAGAAAGGAGCTTAACCCACTGATACTGAATTTCGTTTGTGTCCTGAAATTCATCCACCAAAAGATGCTTAAACCGGGTTTGGTAATGGTCCAAAAGCGCATCATTTTTTTTCAGCGTTTCGTAACACCGTAGCAATAATTCACCAAAATCCACAAGACCTGCCCGCTCGCAACCCTCTTCGTAGGCCTTGTATATGTCTATATATTCTTTTCTTGCTGGATCTTTTTTAACTTTGTCAGGACGCAGTCCAAAATCTTTTTGATTGTTAATGAACCACTGAATATCTTTAGGCGGATATTGGATTTCGTCAAGACCCTGGTTCTTGAGCAAGCGCCTGATTTGTCGGTATTGATCATCGGAGTCCAGTATTTGAAATCCTTGCTGCAAACCGGCTTCTTGCCAATGCAAACGGAGAAACTTATGTGCCAGTCCATGAAACGTCCCCACCCACATACCGCGTGTAGGCGAACTGATTATTTTTTGAATTCGGGTATGCATTTCAGCTGCGGCCTTGTTGGTGAAAGTGACGGCAACAATGTTTTGGGCCGCGACTGACTCCATGGCAATCAACCAAGCCACTTTGTGAACCAACACCCTCGTTTTCCCACTGCCAGCCCCTGCCACTACCAGTACAGGCTGACGGCCACTGGTCACTGCTTCTTTTTGCGGATCATTCAGGCGGTTGAGGATTTGTTCAGCTTCCATAGAACCATTTTATCGCTATCTTTGTTTTAAGGTGTAAAGAAGATTGACAAAAGACAGCAACAACAGGGCGGCAAGACCGTTATGCGCTGTTGCCAGAACAATATTGATACTGCTCCAAACCATAATGATCCCTAAAACAAACTGAGTGATTAAAGCACCGAGAAGATACTGCGCAGCAGTACGTATATTTGCGGAGGTGCTGCGCAAGTATTGGATACCCAATGCTGATAAAACCAAGAGAGTGATCACAGCACCGATTCTGTGGGTGAAATGAATGGCAGTTTTTGCCGAGGGCGGAAGCAAGCCGCCTTCATAGTTGCTGCCAAACGATTGCCAGCTCCAAAAAGCCGTTGAGAAATCCATATTGTCCGGCCACAGTTGTCCGTAACAGAGCGGTATATCGGGGCAACCCAATGCAGCGTAATTGCTGCTGGTCCAGCCGCCCAACATAATCTGGATGATGAGGAGAATAAAACCAATCAACAAAGCGCCTGTAATTTTTTTGGTTTTATCAACAGGCAGAGTTGAGGGAGTTAGTTTTTTATAAAAATAAAACAACAAGGCCAGTGTTGACATACCCCCCACCAAATGCGCAAGAACAATCATCGGATGCACTTTTAAGGTCACTGTCCACATCCCCAGCAAGCCTTGAAACACAACCAGCAATAAAAGAACAGTAAGCAGCATTGTTTTGTTGTCAGTGTTTGTTGTTTGCTGTATGTCAGACCTGTTTTTGATACCGAAATAAAACAAAATAAGAATTAAAAAACCAAGGGTTGTGGCCAGATATCTATGCACCATTTCTGTCCATGCTTTTGTGGAATTAAAGGGTTGATCGGGAAACAATTTCTCAGTATCTGCAAGTTCGCCTGGAGAGCTTGGCGGCCCAAAATATCCGTAACAGCCCGGCCAGTCAGGGCACCCTAGTCCTGCGTCTGATAATCGGACATAAGCGCCAAAAACTACCACACAAAAAGCCAACAAAGTGGTGAATGCTACAAGCTTTTTGTTGTGTTTTAGCATGTTGTGGTTATTTGCCTCATGCAGGCTTGCTCGGCTAGGAAGCGGTTACACTCATAAAGAGATCGCGGATGTAGTAGACAAAAGCACCGTCAACCGAAAG
>CAZBBE010000151.1:0-3312 GCA_964489755.1 uncultured bacterium
TTGACCCTGGTTCCAAGAGTTACATCCATAAAAAATTTGATAAAACACATGAATTAATTTCCTGTATGGGGAATATCACGTTGAAAGACAGGGAGCCGTTTATTCATGCGCATATCACGTTTGGTGATCATGATATGAACGTGAAAGGTGGTCATGTATTTGCAATGACAGTTGCCGTGGTAGGTGAATTTTACATCCGAAACTTTGATGGATCAATCCACAGAGAACTGAATGGAGATATAGGTTTAGCTGTTTGCTGTATCGGGGAATAAAATAATGAAACGAAAGATAATTTACAGTTCTGATGAACTGGAACCGGTTGGACCGTACAACCAGGCGGTTTCAGAATTTTCTTCAATATTGAAGATGACAGTGTTTCCTATTGATTTTCTCCGTTTTTTAACAGTAAATGGAGCTTTCAGAGACAAATTCAGAGGGATTGTACCACCCGCCGATCTGTGGTAGAAGTAGCTGGTTTGCCAATGAATGCAGATATTGAAATTGAATGTATAGCCTCGGTTTAAAAAATATTTGTGAGAAATTTCGATTTTGTGAAGTAGTCAGGATATGGTTCGTTTTTGGATTAATAATTTCATTTGGATATGGACAAGAGAAAGATACGTTGCAAATACGTACACCACAGAAAGCTGCATATTATGCCTTGCTTTGTCCCGGTGCAGGACAATTGTATAATAAAAAATATCTGAAAGCAGGAATATTATTTGGAGCGGAAATTTATGCCGGAATAAAATTTAATGAATATCGCGTAAACTATAGATATTATAACGATGATCTTGCATTTTCAAAATATCAATATCTTGAAAAGCGAAATAAAAGTGCCTGGTGGATTGGATTTATTTATATTTACGGATTAATTGATGCAATTGTAGATGCACACTTGCATTCATTTGATAAAATAATGAGTGAAGATTTGGAACGATCACCAGTAGAAAATACGAAACAGGAAGAAGAACAATGAGTAATCAAAGAGAACATTGGGGAAGCAGGATTGGATTTATTTTAGCCGCGTCGGGTTCGGCAATCGGATTGGGAAATATTTGGAAATTTCCATACATAGCTGGTGAAAATGGCGGTGCAGCATTTATATTTGTTTATCTTGTCTGTATTGCGGTGATCGGTTTACCCGTTTTAATAGCAGAAATTTTGCTTGGACGGACAACTCAGAGAAATCCGGTTGGTGCATTTAAAAGACTGAGTGGCAGTCCATTTTGGACTGCAGTTGGCGGAATGGGCGTCGTAGCCGGCTTTGTGATTCTTTCTTTTTACAGTGTTGTGGCAGGATGGTCTCTTGGATATATCATTGAGGCAATGAAAGGAACTTTTTTCACGTTTTCTGAGGCATCACTTGCAGGAGATCACTTTGAATCTTTGGTTGGAAATGTAAAATGGATTATCGGATACCATGGCGGATTCTTCCTATTAACGATGTTAGTCGTGTATTTAGGAGTGAAAGGTGGAATTGAGCGTGGAAGTAAGATCATGATGCCGATTTTGTTTTTCATTCTTATAATTCTAGTAATTCGCGGAGTAACACTTGATGGTGCTGAAAAAGGACTCGCATTTTTATGGAATCCGGATTGGAGTAAAATTTCTGGGCAGTCCGTTCTTATTGCACTGGGACATGCATTTTTTACCTTGAGTCTTGGTATGGGTGCAATGATGACATATGGGAGTTATCTCTCCGAAGAGGATAATGTTCCAAGTTCTGCTTTTCAGGTCTTGTTTTTAGATACGCTTATTGCGATTTTAGCAGGCATAGCAATTTTTACTGCCGTATTTGCCATGGGGCAAAATCCAGGGGCAGGACCAGGGTTGATTTTCCAGACATTACCCGTTGTTTTTGCAAAAATGCCTGGTGGATTCCTATTTGGCATTTTATTTTTCCTTTTGCTCACGCTTGCTGCCTTGACGTCTGCAATTTCACTGCTCGAGGTAGTTGTTGCATATTTTGTGGACGAATTAAACTGGAAGCGTCATCGCGCTGTAATGATTTTTGGGTTTACTATATTCTTAATTGGTGTGCCAAGTGCGTTGTCATTTAATGTGATGGCAGAGATAAAATGGTTCGACAAAACATTTTTTGATATTGCTGACTTCCTTGCATCTAATATTCTGCTTCCCGCTGGTGGTTTTTTCATTTCTGTATTTGTTGCATGGGTTTGGGGATTGGACAAGGCGGTAATTGAGCTCAGAAAAGGTGCGGCTAATATCTTCGAGAGATATGGATGGCTGATCGTTGCGTGGAAGTTTTTTCTGAAATACATAGCACCAGTGATGATTTTTATTGTGTTTCTGTATTCCATTGGAGTGATCAAATAGAATGTTTATAGCAAGAATATTTCCCAAAGATACTGCCCGTTTTCGACAATGTTCAATTGTAGCAGAAAAATTTGATGGTATCATGAAATGGAAACCGTTGTGCTGGTTTGGTTTTTGGACTCTTTTTGTGGCAGGAATGGGTGCGTATTCTGGACATCATGATCGTTTTTTATTTTGGGATTTTTCAAGGTGGTTCATAGGCGTAATATCGCTCATTCTCATTACCACCTTATCCATATTATTTTTGATTAAAAATGAATTAATCGAATATGGGCAGGAACAAATAATGAGTTCAAAATTTATCGTCCATTTTTTATTCAGTTCAGGTATATTTCTGATTGGATGGGGTGGGAATATAATGACAGGTGCACCTCATGCTGTTCCTTATATTTTGGCTTATTTAGCGATTTTTATTATTTATGGCATTCCAATTCGCCAAGATGAGGATACAGGCGAAAAAACCGTGATTTCCAATAAAAAACGTTGGAAATATTCTTTGAGCTCATCGGTTTTGCTTCTTATGTCATCACTAATTGGTTTTATACTGGATGATCCTGTGATAAGTACCGCATCAATAGTAGCAACTCCATTTCCAATTGTTTCTTTTTTAATGAAACATGGTCGGCACGTTCATCGTGCGAGGATATTTCCGATTTTAATTATGGGGATGTTTGTAGCAGTCCGGCAGGGCTGGTTTTTGATTCCTTTACTCCTTCTATTTTTTCTTTTGCGATATTACCATTATTTTAGGTACGGGATTGTTTTCCCAACATTTGCAGTTGATGATAAAATAGAATAAATACAAATCTATGATCCAAATAGAGGGAAATAAGTGTGATTTTTGTGGCTGCTGTGTAGGAGTATGCCCGGTGGATTGTATTGAAGTGATGGAATCTATTATTGAAATTGATGATGAGATTTGTATTGATTGTGATCTGTGTGTTTTCATTTGTCCAATTGATGTATTAAGTA
>CAZBBE010000152.1:0-3200 GCA_964489755.1 uncultured bacterium
CTGTTTTTGTTAGTAACCAGTTGGCTCCACCATCAGGAACCAAGCCAATGTTACTAAATACTGAAAGCAGATAAGCCTCTTCTGACATTACTGTTAAATCGCAAGCCATGGCAAAAGCAAAACCTATTCCTGCAGCAGGTCCATTGACTGCAGAGATTACTGGTTTCGGCATGTTGATGATGTTCATGAAGATCGGTTTATAGCCTTCAAGCAGCCCTTTCTCAACTGCATCAGGACCACTTGATGTATCTATTGGCTCATTGAGGTCTGCGCCTGCTGAGAAACCTCTACCTGCGCCGGTGAGAATAACGCAACGGATGGTACTGTCTTCGTAAGCAGCATCGGTTGCCTCTTTCAGATCCAAAGCCATTTGTGTATTAAAAGCATTCAGATTATCTGGACGATTTAGAGTTATGGTTGCAATTTTATTCTCAACTTCATAAATAACCGTTTCAAATTTCATGTTTTATTTCTCCACTTTTCTTTCTACTAGGTCTTTTAGATCTAGGAAATGTTTCTTTGTTTCCCTTTCCAGTAAGGTTCCCTCAATTCCCTTGTCAGAACTTTTCCTGTTGGGTTGCGGGGTATCTCGTTGATAAATTTTATAGTTTTTGGGCACTTAAAGCCCGCTATTTTTTCTCGCGAATAAGCTATTATTTCATCCTCAGAAATAGAGGCGTCTTCTGCAAGAATAACAAAACCCATAACGGTTTCCCCCCATTTTTCATCTGGGATTCCCACTACCGCTGCATCCAGTATTTGCGGATGACTCATCAAGGCATTCTCAACTTCGGCAGGGTATATATTCTCCGCACCGGAAATGATCATATCTTTAACTCGGTCATGAATGAAGAGAAATCCATCTGCATCAAAAAAACCGGCATCTCCAGTAAAAAACCAGTCGTCCACAATGGCTTCAGCCGTTGCCTCCGGTCGGTTTAAATAACCTTTCATGACCGTGCCCGATTTTATTAGAATCTCTCCCACTTCACCGGTACCCAATCGGTTGTTGTCGGTATCCACAATCTTAATCTCAACGCCCGGATAAGGTTGGCCACAGGATCTCAGTTTCCCTTTTGCAGGATCGTGATATTCAGGAGCCATGACTGTTCCCATGCCGCAATTTTCAGTCAGACCGTAAACCTGACAAAAGTCACACTGCATTTGATCGATTGCTTTGACCAAGGTGTCTTCAGCAATCGGAGAAGCTCCATAAACAACCTGTCTCAAGGAAGTGAAATCAGTCTCGCTTGATTCAGGGTGTTGCAATAGGAACAGAATGACAGCCGGAACGAATAATGCCAATTCAATCTTTTCCGACTCTATAAGTTGCAGTATCAGTCCGGGGTCAACTTCTTTAATGACGATATTTTTGCAGCCAAAAATGGCACCCAGAGCTGCATACAACCCGCCGGCAACATGAAACACAGGCATACAAATGAGATTTACAGAACCCTCATGCCAGTCTTTGCACCAAGCTTGATCCACTATTGAAACAGCACTTAACATATTTGCACTGGTGAGCTGTGCCCCTTTAGGCAGACCGGTGGTTCCAGAGGTGTACATCACGAAGACATCGTCGTCTGCCTCGTTTGCCAACATCGGGTCTATATTTTCCTGTCGGTCTCGCCAAGCCTTATAACTTTCCCAGTCACCATCGGAATCTGCCAGGGTGACAATTTTTCGTACTTTAGGAATTTCATTTTCAATCTGTTTAACGAGCTCGTAAAATTCAGGACCTACAAAGAGGATTTCACTTTCTGAGTCATTGAGCACAAAGGCAACCTCTGGTGCTGCCAATCGCCAATTGATTGCAACAGACACAGTTCTTGATTTCAAGGTTCCATAGACAAACTCAAAGTAATAATCAGAATTCTTGTCTAAAAAAGCCACACGAGTGTTGGGTTTGCATCCTCCTGCTATCAATCCTTGGGCTACTTTATTGGCTGCAGTGTCAAAATCTTGGTAGCTGGTTTCTTTGTCTAGGAACTTAAATGCTACGTTGTCAGGAGACTGCTTTATTCTCCAGCGAAACAGATCAACTAGACTGGTTGTTTGGGGTATTCCGGCCATCTTTTTCTTCTAATCCTCAAAATTCTCCAGGTAATGGAAATTATTGCACTACAAGCAAGGTTTGTTGTTAAACAACACTTTTCTGATTATTATTAATACTTTCATACAGTTAGTGTGTCAAGTGTAATCATTTTGTGGTTACTTTTAACCAAATGTTTTTGCTAAATGGAGAAACTCTTGGCATTATGATTTTAAGATGATAGTTACTATATCGAATAATTAATATTTCGTATGTAATGAATAGCTACGTTGTTGGGGATTTAAATAATATTTGGGGATGCGGTCTTTGTTCTGAAACCTTGACTGTTCAATCGTATTCACAACATCAAGCTTTATAAAAAAAATGAAAATTAGGAGAAAATTCATGAAAAAGATTTTCAACCATATAATGGTTCTAGCGATTGCTGTTACTTTCACTTCCACTAGTATTTTTGCAGCAGAACTGGAAGAAATTATTGTTACCGCACAGAAAAAAGAGCAGAATCTGCAAGAAGTGGCCGTTTCTGTCACTGTCATTAGCGGCGAAAAGATAGCAAACGCAGCCTTGCACAGTCTCACGCAACTGTCTACCTACATTCCCAATTTTTCGGTCTCGGAAAATGCGATTACCACTATCGCTTCGATGCGTGGTATCGGCCCGGGGGCGAACCAGTCTTTTGAACAGTCTGTGGGTCTATTTGTAGACGGCATTCACTTGGCCAAGGGTCGACAATACCGTACCGGAATGTTTGATGTTGAACGGGTTGAAGTACTACGTGGCCCCCAGGGTGTTCTGTTTGGTAAAAACACCCTTGCAGGTGCTATCAATATTGTCTCAGCAAAAGCTAATGTTGGCGAGGAGTTTGGAGGCAGTATAAGCATTGCCGGTGAAGGAAATGGTGGGGAACTGATTGAAGGCAACGTCCACGGGACCATCGCCAAAAACTTTGCCTTACGCCTTTCTTTTAAAGATCGTCAAGAAGACGGTTGGATTGACGACCTCTATAACGGAACAACGGGTCCGATGACGGACGAAACTATGTTTCGATTGAGCGGTACATGGCAGCCTAGCGAAGACTTTAGTCTCTCGTTTAGACACACCGACGGGGATAATATCCGTACGGGTAGTACAGTAATAGTCAACCACT
>CAZBBE010000153.1:0-3194 GCA_964489755.1 uncultured bacterium
GAAAAAATGAGGGAGTTAAGTGTTTTTGTAGATAATTCAATGAGCATGGGTTATCATAAAGGGAACTCTCTAACCAGATTGAACGAAGATTTATCATTTTTTGGTGAAAAACTAAAAAATAAGGATATTAAACATTCCATTTATTATTTTGATCAATCCGTCTATCCAGTAACAAATGATATGCCACTTACAGCAGCTGGTTCAACCACAAATATTGGAGAAATCATCAAAATCGCTAAAAACGAAAACCCAGAAATATCAATGGGATACCTAATGATTACCGATGGACAGAATACCCTTGGAATAGATCCAAAACAATCAGTTAAAGATGTTTCTATTCCTATATTTTCTTTAGGTGTTGGGGATAAATCCGCACTTGTGGATGTTTCGATTAAATCTGTTGATGCCCCTACTGTTGCAGTAAAAAATGAGGACATCGAAATTATTGGCACTGTAGAATCTTTGGGAGATGTGAATAAACGCTTGACTGTTTCGCTGTATGATAAGAACAAATTAATAGGATCTAAATTTATACGTGTTTTAGGAGACGGATCGCAAACGAACGTGCGGTTCAGGTTTAATCCCGATCAATTGGGACAATCTCTTTATACCATGAGAATATCCTCAATAGAAGATGAATTAAATATTGATAATAATCAACATTCATTTAGTATTTCAATTTTACAGGATCAATATAATGTAGCAATTTTAACTGGTGCTCCCTCATATAACACAGGAGTATTAAAGCAAATATTAAACAGGATGTCGCGTATTTCAGTGAATCATTTTATTCAGCATAAGAAAGAGTTTCGTCCCGGATTAAAAGAATTTTGGGAGAAAAAATATGAACTCATAATTTTGGATAATTTTCCCGTGAGTCAGATGTCAAAATCGTGGTATTCCTTTTTGAAGAAAAAGATTGGGTCGCAAAAATCTAGTCTGGCATGGGCAGCAGGCCCCTCTATTAAAAAAAGGTATATTTCTACGGTTTTTTCAATTTTTGGATTGAAGGATGCTAAATGGATACTGGAAGATAAATTAACGGATTGGATTATAACCTCAGAAGGAGAAAATATATTAAGATCCTTTGGAATTCATCCTGATTTTATTTTAGAAGAGTTAAAATTCCCCCCTCTCAATCCAGGACTTCAGATATCTTATCAACATACATGGATGCATTCTTTGGCGTCATTCAAAAGTGATTTTGATTCCCCGGTACTTCTCACGGGTGAAACAAATAGTGTACGAATGGCTGTATGGACACCTACAAATCTGCATGCATTACATTATAATTTGACTTCAACTAAATCTGAGATGTTTTCAGAAATATTATTGACCGGATTATTTTCATGGTTATTTCGAACCACCGGTAATGAAACTCTTCATTTTCGATTAAATAAAAGTAATTATCAACAGGGTGAAGAAATTAAAATTTCCGGTATTCGTCATTCCGAATCAACAAAAGGAGAATCAGTCTTATTTTACATTAATGTAAATGATTCTATCGTTAGTTCAACTGAATTGCAGTTTAATCCATTATTGGAAAGGTGGGAAGGTTCATTGTGGGCTTCTTCTCCCGGGACAAATGAATTTATTGTTAAATACCAGGACAAATCAGGAACCTATGAACAAAAAGAAAAGTTCTATGTGGAAGAAAGCCAGGTTGAACTGAATAAAGTATTTTTAAATGAAGAAATGTTAAGATACATCTCAGAAGAGACAGGAGGAGAATATTATCACTGGACAAACATGGATAGTATGATTTCACACTTCAAACCGAAAATTTATTTAACGACGAAAAGTAATAGAGCTCGGCCTTTTGAGAAATGGTGGATTGTGGTTATTTTAATCTTCATTTTATCTTTGGAATGGGGTATTCGTCGTAAATTTGGATTTTTGTAATTAAAACAATTTATTCAAAATCAGATAAATGAAACAAATTTCCATTATCGGTACCGGATATGTAGGATTAGTGAGTGGTGCAGGGATTGCAGATTTTGGTCATCAAGTTACCTGTGTGGATATCCTCGATGAGAAAATTTCTTCCCTAAAACAAGGAAAAATTCCTATATATGAACCGGGATTAAAGGATTTAATTGAACGTAATGTTCAAGCCAAACGATTGATTTTTTCAACCGAAATAGAAACAGTGATAAAAAATAGTGAGATTATTTTTATTGCGGTTGGAACACCGGAAAGTGAAGATGGTAGTGCGGATTTAACGGCAATATTTTCAGTTGCAGACACCATTGCGAATCATTTGAATGATTATAAGGTGATTTGTACAAAGAGTACCGTTCCCATTGGTACTGGTGAAAAAATCGTAAAAATAATTACATCCAAAACTGATCAATCTTTTGATTATTGTTCCAATCCGGAATTCCTGAGGGAGGGCTCCGCAGTTAAAGATTTTCTTTGGCCTGATCGTGTAGTTCTGGGAGTTTCATCAAATAATGCATTAAAAGTGATGAAAGATGTTTATCGTCCTCTTTACATCAATGAAACTCCTATGCTTCATACCACAATTGAGTCAGCAGAAATGATAAAGTATGCCAGCAATGCCTTTTTAGCTTTGAAAATAAGTTATATCAACGAAATTGCAAATCTCTGTGAAGCAGTAAATGCAGATGTTCAAATTGTAGCCCAGGCTATGGGATTAGATGGACGGATAAGTCCTAAATTTCTGCATGCAGGTCCTGGTTTTGGAGGGTCATGTTTTCCCAAAGATATAAAAGCATTAGCATCCCTATCTCAAGAGAAAAAGTTACCCATGCGCACACTTGTAGGAGCCATAAAAACGAATGAATTGCAGAAACAAAGAATGGTCGATAAATTGAAATTCCTTTTGGGTGGTAATTTTCAGGATAAACATATTGCTATTTTAGGACTAACCTTTAAACCTGAAACCGATGATATTAGAGAATCCCCGGCTATTTCAATGGTAGAAGCCATTTTAAAAGGTGGTGGAAAAGTGTCTGCTTATGATCCGGAAGGTGGGCCAAATTTTGCTAAATTATTTCCAGATATTACTTATGAAAATTCTTGGGAAGAAGCAGTATCAAAATCGGATGGAATGGTAATTCTCACCGAATGGAATGAATTCAGAAGTATGGATATTAAAAAATTAAAAACACTGATTAACTCTCCCGTCGTTCTTGATACAAGGAATATTTTGAATATGCATGAATTTCAAA
>CAZBBE010000154.1:0-3118 GCA_964489755.1 uncultured bacterium
ATAAGGTAGCAGTCGATCAACCGGTCTATTTGCGTAGAATAGACGGACACGCTGCTTGGGTGAATTCAAAAGTTCTATCCATTTGCGGTTTAGACCACAATACGAAGGATCCTAAAGGAGGAAAAATCGTACGTGACAGGAGCGGCAATCCAACCGGAATATTAATTGATAATGCCATGGACCTGATAAAAAAATTTGTTCCTGCCAATAGTAAGGATGATAAACATAGACAGATAAAGAACGCTGTCAAAAAATTAAATCAATTTGGGTTGACCGCAATCCATGATGCTGGAACAGATCTAGAGACAATTCAAATATTGAAAGAATTAATCCAGCAAGAACAATTGACGATTCGTATCAGCGCTATGCTGAATAATAACCCTGAGGATTATCTGGAATTTTTAGATAAAGGTCCAGATATCACTGACAAATTTCTATCCGTCCGTACTGTAAAAATATATTTTGATGGGGCGATGGGTTCACGAGGAGCAGCGCTTTTAAAACCATATGCAGATGACCCTGAAAATATTGGGCTGAATTTAACGGATGAAAAAAATATAACTGAAAAGGTAAGCAGATTCAATGCAGCAGGTTTTCAAGTTGCAATCCATTGTATTGGTGATCGAGCAAACCGACTTGCTCTTGATATATTTGAAGAATCTGGCTCCCTCAATGCCAGGAACAGAATTGAACATGCACAAATTATCCACAACGATGACCTGCCCCGTTTTTTTGATTTAGGCGTCATTCCGTCCATGCAAGCGACACACTGTACCAGCGATATGTATTGGATAGATGAACGCCTTGGTAACGATCGCCTTCATGAAGCATATGTTTGGCAATCATTACTGCAAACTGGCAGTGTTATTCCCGGCGGTTCTGATGCACCTGTGGAAATTCCAAATCCGCTATTAGGTATCCATGCAGCTGTAACCAGACAAGATACCAGCGGATGGCCTACAGGTGGATGGCAGCCAAATGAAAGAATGACAATAGACCAGGCATTGGCCTCCATCACCAGTTGGGCTGCATACAGTATGTTTGCTGAATCCTACCTTGGAAAAATAAAACCAGGATACATGGCAGACTTCACGGTATTGTCCCAGGATCTGAGCAAAATCGACTCGACATTAATTCCCAGCGTGAATGTTCATTTTACAATTGTTAATGGTAAAGTAGTCTACAAGCGATAATCAGTAAAACTGAGGTTGATTAAGGATAAATTGGTTATGAGAAATTACAGATGACCGTTGAAGCTTACAGTTTATCATGGAATATAAACTTGTGCTGCAAAATCCGCCTGACTATTTCCTGACTACCATTCCAAAATAACCGTTTACCTTACCATTTGGGCTAATAACTTTTTGAGTTTGGGCGTTTTCTCAAGGGCTCTTTTGAATCGTGGGACATCCTTGGCATCCAAAATAAGAGGGGAGCGTTGAAAACGCCCCTCATGATTGTAATGACAAAATCGAATTTCACAAGTACCCTTAGCTTCACCTTCGGTGAACTTTAGGAGCTGAATGGTTGGAATATGGTACTCGCATTGAATTTGTGTTTCCTCTTCGACAACTCCGCTACCCCAATGCAAAGAAAACGTTTTTGGTTTATTACTCATCACATTAATAATGAAAAACTAGGATTCTTCATATCTAAATCTACTCATCAACTTACAAATAAAAAATCGTGCTATTTACCGTATCCTTACTTTTTTACAAAGAGGTGGAAATTTCAAGAGAAAGGTGGTTTCGGAAAGATCAATATAAGAATAAGAGAAAATTACATTTTTAATGCTATGTTATAATTACTATATATATACTTATTTTAAAAATAATGAAATAGAAAAACCCCATAGGAATGGGGTTACGGGTTTTTTTAGTTGATACAGAGTAAATTAATTCTGCAAAGATATTCTCACCCGCTTTATATTTTTAAACATGTTAAAAACGGTAAACCTACATGTAAAATAAACAAGTATACTGTTACTACTATTATCGTATTTAATTGAATTTTCTTAAATATTATATCACTTAATCAAATATTTATCCCATCCCCACTTTTTACATAGAGGTGAGAATGGTTACCATATAACACTGTTCTTCAATTATTTAATAATAGAATAATTAACGATAAACATTATCATTTAATACAGAAGAAATATTTACTGGGTACATGTCGAAAGATTGATTGTCAAAATATTCGATTCTATAGGGGATAGTTTGCAAAATAGTGTCTTTTAGTCCTTTAGATATTCGGGCTGAACGATACTTAACAGCTAACCACGGCAAAAAACTTTCTGCGATATCTTCACGCTGGGGATAATCTTTCGCATAATTAGAAATGAAGTTACAATCAGAATTTTGGGCAGAAATCCATCCATTTGAATAAGCATGACTACTATCAAGAGATGTGTGGGCGGCTTCGTGGACAAATGTTTCTTCCAATATACCTTCATTTATATAATCAGCAGCTTGACCTGTGTGAATAAGTAAATTATTATTTCCACCACCAAATGGTTTAATTCCCTTATGAATCCAAACAGTTTCTACATCTTTTCGCAGGACAGTTGGCAGGCGACCAATTTCTTCTCCATATTTCATAGCTTCAGCTAAAGCATCATCTGGGGTGCCAAATTCTGGATTGACCTGAATCTCACAGATTAATCCATCGTTAAAACTTGCGTTAAAAAGGTATGCGTTTATAGTAGTCCAACCATCAACTCTTCTGTCAAACATTTCTCTCTGTCCAATCCCAGAATATATAGCAACTTCAAAAGTAGAAGAATCTGTAGACGTAATAATATCCTTATCAATAAAGATAGTACCACTATATGCAGGTTTTGATTCGCATCCCATCTCGTCCTCACAAGCCAAGAACAAGACTAATGATATAAGTAAAAGTCTTTTCATCTCTTCAATTTACCCCATCACCATTTTTTTCTAAAAAGTTGGAATTTCCCCAAACGTGTGTTGCGCTCGGGTATTTCTACTAAAAACCCTTTTAGTTATTAGCGGATACTTCACGAAAATATCAGTCCTGTTCGGTGATATATTTTATAATTTCTCCATAATCTTTTTTTGTATTCATATTCCAAAACCGCTTATCATTACCAAATTCG
>CAZBBE010000155.1:0-3082 GCA_964489755.1 uncultured bacterium
ATGGGTATTCTAAATGTTACACCGGATTCATTCAGTGATGGAGGGAAATTTATTCACCTTGATAAAGCTTTATCCCAAGCGCAATATATGGAAAAAAATGGTGCTGATATTATTGATATCGGGGGAGAATCTACACGCCCCGGGGCAATTTCGGTATCTGTAAAAGAAGAGATAAATCGTACCATTCCAGTCATTGAAGAAATACGAAAAATTTCTAACATCTCAATTTCCATAGATACCTATAAATCAGAGGTTGCTGAGAAGGCTTTGTTAGCTGGTGCTGATTTTATTAATGATATCAGTGGATTTACATTTGATTCAAGGATGATGGAAATCGTGAAAAAGTTTGATGTACCTGTTGTGTTAATGCATATAAAAGGAACACCCCAGGATATGCAAACGAATCCAACCTATATTGATGTGATAAAAGACCTTTTGGAATTCTTTTCATTTCAGATAAATAAAGCACTGGACTTTGGAATCAAAAAAGTACAGATCATTATTGACCCGGGGATAGGATTTGGGAAACAACTCAATGATAATTTCATTCTAATCCGACGGTTAAAGGAGTTTTCTGAATTGGGATTCCCAATATTGATAGGACCTTCCAGGAAATCATTTATTGGGTTAACCCTTGATTCACCTCCTGAATATAGATTAGAAGGAACTTTAGCTGCAGTATCAGCCGGCATTTTAAACGGTGCATCTATTGTTCGTGTTCATGATGTGAAAGAAGTAAAACGTACAGTCATTATCACAGATAAAATCATGGGTACAGATACTCAAGTATGACTCTATTTAGAATCGGGTTCATGACGGTTACTCTTGTTGATGCTGTTGACCTTTTACTAGTAAGTTGGATTTTTTATACTGTATATCAGTATTTCAAGGGAACACGAGCGGGGCAAATGTTGGTTGGATTGATTATTTTGCTTATTGCCTCTTTTCTTTTTAACGCGTTTGGTTTTCGGGCCACATCCTGGTTAGTGAATCGGTTTCAGACTGTCTGGGTCGTTGCATTTGTCATTTTATTTCAACCTGAAATTAGACGATTATTAATTTATATAGGTCAACATCGCTTTTTTCAAAAGATTTTCAGGGTAGGATCATCTCAAACTATTGAAAACTTGGTTCATTCTATCAATGACTTAGTTGAGAAAAAGTGGGGAGCACTTATTGTTATCCAAAGGGAAACAGGTTTGCGATCTTATAAAGAGTCGGGGACACCCCTGAAAGCTGATGTTTCTATACCACTGTTATTGAGCATTTTTAATCCTGCTTCGGCACTTCATGATGGTGCCGTCATCATCCAGAATGATATTATTGAATCCGCAGGATGTATTTTGCCACTCAGTGAAAGCACAACTATTAGTCCGGATATGGGAACCCGACATAGAGCAGGTTTGGGGTTATCAGAGGAAACAGATGCAATAATCATAGTTGTGTCAGAAGAGACAGGAAAAATATCCGTTGCTGAAGAGGGGAGATTTCCTCATATTGGATTAGATGAAATGGAATTACGAAGATATTTAAATTCAGAAATATTTATTTCCTCTGGTGATTAATATTCCCATCTTCCATATTAAAAGGGATTATACATAATACATTTTTTGAATATCTCTTTTCGTTTCTTATATTCCCGCTAATTCTTTTATCTTCACTTGCGATTAATATACAGGTGAACAACATGGGACTCTTATTTTATCTGTTCATCTGGATTGATGAAAATTGAGCTATTCAAACATCACCCAAATTAAAGTCATTGGCTCAGCCTGACCGGCAGTCAATCCCTTATATTTCAGAAACTCTTGTAGGGGTTTCCTGGAGGAAATGCTTAATTATTTCCATGGTGAGGAGAAATTAATTCCAATCTCAACGGAATTAAAATTGAGAACGAATTTGGACAGGATATTTGGAGTTGCTTGTTACCAAATCCGATTATTTTTAACAACGGTGAATTTGTTGGTTATTCCTATTCACTCAATGATTCAGAGTGCTTGGGGCATCAAGGCAATCCGTTTAGGAAATGGTATCAACACAAGTGCAGACCATGATGTTTCAAGTACAGAATTAAATTGGATTGAGATTGATATTATTGATTAAGATGTGATTTTAATTACTTGGGAACCTAGTTATATTCTGTCGGCAGGTATCGGTATGATTTACCTGAGAAAATATTAATTAAATTGACATTCTTATGACATATTCATGTAATCGTAAATTTTCATGTTATGCTTGACCAATTAAAAGAAACATTTGCTGAAACAGAAACAAAATATCTTGAACTACGGAGGCATCTTTGACCTTGAGTCCAAGGAAAATAAACTCATAGAATTAAGACAAATTACTTTTGCTGAAGATTTTTGGAATGATAAAAATTCTGCAGCTACCACACTAAAAAAGATATCTATTTTAGAAAAAGATATTAAGATATGGAACACCATGAATCAAATGCATGGCGACCTTGGAGTGTTGTTTGAATTTCTTGATGAAGGTGAGTCAACGGTTGAAGAAGTAGAAACAGAATTAAAGTATTTTTCAACATTATGTAGGGAGCAGGAATTAAAACTAATTTTAGGTAAACCTGAAGATTTGGAAAATGCAATTCTTACCATCCATCCCGGTGCAGGAGGAACAGAAAGCCAAGATTGGGCAAACATGCTTTACCGTATGTACAATCGCTGGATTGAAAGAAAAGGATTTTCTCAAAAATTGTTAGACTATCAGCCCGGAGATGAAGCGGGATTAAAGGATGTGACGATTGACATTGAGGGAGATTATGTTTACGGTCTATTAAAAGCTGAAGCAGGCGTCCATCGTTTAGTTCGTATTTCACCGTTTGATTCTAACAGCAGAAGACATACGTCTTTTGCCAGTGTATTCGTGTATCCTTCAGTTGAAGATGAGATTCAAATCGATATAAATTCTAAGGATTTGCGAATCGATACATATCGAGCTAGTGGTGCCGGAGGACAGCATGTGAATAAAACAGATTCGGCAATCAGGATCACCCATATCCCATCCGGGATAGTGGTACAATGCCAAAATGAACGCTCCCAACATAAAAATAAATCACAGGCGA
>CAZBBE010000156.1:0-3060 GCA_964489755.1 uncultured bacterium
CTCCACTGACAATTACTGGCACCTTATTTGAGACAGATTGGAGTGTATAATCAGCCAGAGATATCCTTTCATCCACATTTAAGTCAAGCATTTCACTGGAACCGCAAACAGCGAACAGCCCGGTAATGTCAGCAGCCAAATACCAGTCTATCAGTTGATCCAACCCGGACCAATCGATAGAGTTACCTTTTGTGAAAGGAGTCAGCATGACCGGCCAAACACCTTCATTTTTATTTTTCGTTGCCACGATTATACTATTATGGATTTTATGTTAGAGATTAAATTAATAATAATATTTATGCGAATATAGAACACAAAATATTAGTTTTAAATAGAGGATATCCCCCCAAATGAGTAACAGTAATTCCAATTCTTACGCACTTGAAAAAATGTTAGAAGAAATTGATCAACATATTTATACATCCATTGGTGATTTATCTGTAGACGTATGGAAAACAAAAGAACCGGTACCTTATTCCGATCGAAAAACTGGTGACCATGTATCACTATTGATCGGAGATCGTTGGGGCGATCTTTTTGATTGTGCATGGATGCGTTTTACCAGTGTAATCCCTGACAATATCGCTGGAGAAAAAGTTGTCTGCATTATAGATATCAGCGGTGAAGCTAGTGTGGTGGATGAAAATGGGTATCCGCAATACTGTTTAACAACTCGATATTCCCAATTTGGACCGCCAGAAAATGATTATGAAGGGCAGCCCGTAAAAAAGATTATTCCAATTACAGAAAAGTGTGAAGGCGGAAAAGCCATTCACTTTTGGGCAGATGCTGGGAATAATGATTTATTCGGTAATCTGAGAAATAATGGCGAATTGGTAGAAGCTTATGTGGCTATTCAAAATAAAGAAATCTATTATTTGTATTATGACTACGAAACTGTTTTGGATTTATGCATGCATTTTGAACCGGAGACTGAACGATTTACCGAGCTGCTGACTGCTTTGGATAAAACTATGAGTGTTTTGGGAAATTTTGCGGATGAATCTGTTCAAAAGGCTCGTGAAATCCTTGGAGCAGAACTGGAAAAAGAAAATACGGAAAAGACCCTTTCAATCAGCGCCATTGGTCACGCTCATATAGATTTGGCCTGGTTATGGCCCATTCGGGAGACGATTCGGAAAGGAGCCCGAACTTTCTCCCATACGCTTCATTTGATGAATGAATATGACGATTATCTTTTTGGTGCCAGTCAGCCGCAATTATACCAGTGGATGAAAGATCTATATCCGGAATTGTATATCAGAATGAAAAATGCCATCGAAAACAAGCGGTGGGAACCTTTGGGTGGTATGTGGGTGGAATCGGATACCAATATTCCCAATGGTGAATCTCTCGTTCGGCAGTTTTTATACGGGAAAGCATTTTTCAAAAAAGAATTTGGCCATGATTTGAAAAATCTGTTTTTGCCCGATGTGTTCGGTTATTCCGGGGCTATCCCCCAGATTATGAAAAAATCAGGTGTAGATTATTTCACCACCATCAAATTGTCTTGGGACAAATATGTTCGTTATCCCCATGAAACATTTTTTTGGCAAGGTATTGATGGCTCCAAAGTTTTGGTCCATATGCCACCGGAAAATACGTACAACGGCCCGGCAGCACCGAGAGCCGTTAAAAAAATTGAGTCCAATTACCAGGATAAGGAATCAACTCAACATGCACTCATGATTTATGGGATTGGTGATGGCGGCGGTGGCCCCAGTTGTGACCATTTGGAACGATTAAAACGATCGGAAAACTTCAAGGGAATGTCCCGGGTGTATAAAGGATTTGTTTCCGATTTTTTCAAAAAATTGGAACAGGATCAAGACAAATTCCAGACATGGGTTGGGGAATTATACCTAGGTCATCATCAAGGAACATTAACTACTCAAGGGCGAAGTAAACGCTATAACCGCAAATTAGAATTGGCCTTTCGCGATTTGGAATATGTATCCGTTTTAGGTGAGCACTTTTCAGATGTCCAATATCCCATAGACAATATTGAAGATATGTGGAAGGAAGTATTACTTTATCAATTCCATGATATTCTTCCGGGCTCGTCCATTAAACGAGTTTATGATGAATCCTTGGTTCGCTATGAAGACATAATGAATCGTACCATTGAATTAACAAACACAGCTTGGGATTCTATTTCAGCTGAAATCAATACGAAAGAATTTGTAAATCCCGTTTTGGTGCGAAATAGTTTATCCTGGGAAATGCACAAATGGCTGAAAATGAATAATCATTGGCAGAAGGCGGCCATTCCAGCCATGGGATATTGTGTTGTCGAGGATCGAAAGGAAAAAAACCGTTCATTCCATTCAAAGGCCACAGAATCATCTATCGAAAATGATATACTTAAAGTGACATTCAATTCTGGAGGATTTATTGATTCAATCTTTGATAAAGAAAATAAGCGAGAAGCATTGGAAGAAGGTAAAATCGGAAATGATTTAACTGTTTATGAAGATGATGGGGATGCCTGGGATTTTCCCATGGATTATGAAAAGAATATCGCTGGACAATTTCAGTTGAAGCATTCCAAATCTTTAACCGATGGACCCAAAGTAATCATGTATCAGGAACGAAATTTTGGAGCATCCACCCTAACACAGGAAATTATACTGATTGATGGTTCCCGGCGGTTGGATTTTGTGACCAATGTGTATTGGGAAGAAGACAATAAAATGCTCCGCACCGCATTCCCTGTGGATATTCATGCAACCGAATCCACTTCAGATATTCAATTTGGATATGTGAGAAGGCCCAATCACAACAATACAAAATGGGAATCACGGCAATTTGAAATTGCCGCCCATAAATGGATTGACCTGTCACAACCGGATTATGGTGTGGCTTTGATGAATGACTGTAAATACGGCCACAATGTAAAAAGCAACGTCATTGACATTAATCTGTTACGCAGCCCAAATTGGCCAGATCCAACAGCTGACCGCGCACAGCATGTTTTCACTTATTCGATTTTTCCCCATAAAGGTGACCATATTCAAGGGAAAGTTATTCAAAATGCTTATGAATTAAATGTGCCTGTGG
>CAZBBE010000157.1:0-3042 GCA_964489755.1 uncultured bacterium
TTGAGAGACCGACGGACACTTTTTTTCATGATTGTGTTTCCTATTCTCATTATCCCGTTAATTATTGGCGGACTTCCAAAGATTATGATCAGCATGATGGAAAAGAAAATGACGGAAAGAATAACCATTGCAGTCATCGGAGAGAGAGAAAGTCCTGAATTGATGGAGATGTTCAGGTTAGCAGATTCTATTGATGTGATTTTTAATGTAGAAAAAGATTCAATTGAAAGATCGATAAGGGAGAAAGAAATTGACGGAGCAGTAATTATCCCGGATGGATTCCGTGAAATGGTCAATTCAATGGAGACAGGTCAAATCACCATGGTGTATATTTCTTCGGATGATTTGGATGCTTCCAGAAAACGTATGGAATCAGTGATAAAAAGGTTTAGTGAAACAAAAACAAATCAAAGACTTGAAAGGTTGGGGATTCATTCTGCAACACTTGAACCTGTGAGAATAAACCATAGAAATATCGCCTCCGAAAAGGAAATGATTGGGAAATTAGCTGGAGGATGGCTTCCTTACATGTTTATCCTTTATTGTTTTATGGGAGCTATGTATCCTGCACTGGATTTAGGGGCAGGTGAAAAAGAAAGAGGAACTATTGAAACCTTGCTTACATCTCCTGCAGGAAGGATGGAAATATTGCTGGGGAAATTTGGTGTTATTTCCCTGTCGGGATTTTTATCAGCAATATCGGGAATCATTGGGTTGTTTGTGGGATTACAGTTTATGACAGAATTACCTTTAGAAATCATCACAACAATGAGGAGTATTATTGAGGTCAAAACCATCGCTTTGATTTTATCATTAATTGTACCTGTGTCTATTTTCTTTTCTGCAATTTTATTATCCATTTCCTTTTATGCAAAATCTTTTAAGGAAGCGCAGAGTCTTGTTACCCCTATTAATATTCTTATCCTTTTTCCGGCTCTCATCGGATTGATTCCCGGTGTTGAGTTGAATTGGAAAACCGCATTAATTCCCATTGTGAATATTGCCCTCGTGACAAAGGAAATTATTGCAGAAACAGTTTCGGGTGTTTTACTTTTGGAGGTGTATGGGTCCATGATCATTTTAGCTGTTGTTGGCTTGTTTTTTACCCGGTGGTGGTTTAATCGGGAGGAGGTAATTTTCAGAGGATGAAAATTGTGTCTCAGAACATACAGGTAATCCACAACTTAAGTCGTGGGTTTATATGGACTTTACTTTTCTGCATCTCTCCCATATTTTCTCAACCGGATTCACCCATGCCGGGATACACACTTTTTTCTCCCGGTGGACCGACTCAAAACCCGGGTGATCCTTTCTATACATTTTTGTTAAATACGGAGGGAGAAACAGAATATATTTGGGAACACGTATGTCATCCTGCTAGTATGCCCTATCTTTTTCCAGACAGTTCTATTCTTCGCCCATGTCGAGTTCCGGAACCTACAATGATAAATGGGGGTGCCGGAGGCAGAGTTCAACACATAACCTGGGATGGTGCAGTCCTGTGGGATTTTGTCCTTTCAAATGAAACATATCAGCATCATCATGACATCCAGCCGTTGCCAAATGGGAATGTCCTTCTCATTGCCTGGGAGAGAAAAACAGCAGAAGAAGCCCATGCCCTGGGTCGACTGGTAATCAACAACCCTTTAAACGAATTCTGGGCGGACGCCATTTTTGAGATTCAACCGGATGGATTTGATGGGGGAGTTGTCATTTGGGAATGGCACGTATGGGACCATCTCATTCAGGAGGTGGATCCGGAATTGCCAAATTATGGTATCATTTCAGAGCATCCAGAATTGATAAATATAAACTATACAACTGTTGGAGGTGGTGGCGGAGGAGGAGGTCAACCTCATGGAGATTGGATGCACCTGAATGCGGTTGACTATAATGTGGAATTGGATCAGATCATTTTTTCCTCTCCCCGAATGAATGAATTTTATATAATTGATCATAGCACGGAGACAGAAGAAGCGGCGGGCCATACCGGAGGGAATAGCGGAAAAGGCGGGGATTTTTTGTACAGATGGGGAAATCCCAGAGTTTATAACCGGGGAACACAAGAAGATCAGAAAATATTTGTCATTCATGGAGTAAACTGGATTCGGGAGGGACTTCCCGGATTTGGAAATATTCTCTACTTTGTGAATGGGAATAATCGACCTAATGGTCTGTATTCAACAGTCGAAGAGTTGGTACCACCTTTAAATAATGAAGGATTATATGATATCAATCCGGGGCAGGCTTTCGCACCGGAATTCCCACTCTGGATTTTTGATGATAACCAGGGATTTCATTCACAAATGCAGTCAGGGGCTTTTCGTCTTCAAAACGGGAATACACTTGTTACCGTTGCTCAGTATAGAAGAATATTTGAAGTAAGCATGGATGGAAATATTGTATGGGATTACACACATCCGGGAACAGAGGGGATTATACCCAGAGCCCAAAAATACAGGACAGATTATCTTTCTGAAACAATATCCTTGACCATTCCATATTTTGAGGGATGGAATTTAGTGGGACTACCCTTCAATGTTTCCGACCCTTCACAGGAAATTGTATTTCCTGAATCATTGGAAGGAACGCTTTACAGTTTTGACGGTGGATATTCACTTGCAACAGCATTAACTCCCGGTTCCGGTTACTGGCTTATGTTTGGATGGGAAACAAATACTCAAATAACAGGAACAGCAATTAACTCAATTGAAATACAATTATTTGAAGGCTGGAATTTAATTACCGGAATTTCCACATCCGTTCAGTTGGAAAATATTGTTGATCCGGAAAACCTTATTGTTACCGGTACTGTGTATGGTTTTCAGGAAAGTTATGAACAGGTTGAAATCCTTTACCCCGGAAAAGGATATTGGTTGAAGAGTAGTGGAGTTGGAGTGATCATAGTAGAGGATTAAAAACCTTATAGAAATTTTTTTTAAATAAAATAATTATTGCCACCGTAGCTCAGTTGGTAGAGCAGGGCTTTCGTAATTTTACCATATAACATAGGTACTGACGACAAACTGTAATTTAGAACTT
>CAZBBE010000158.1:0-3037 GCA_964489755.1 uncultured bacterium
CCGGGTAGACCCAGGCAGAAACAGTAAAAGTCTCAGAACCCACATCGAACACACCATCAAGGTCATTGCCCAACATTGTAATGTGGTCATCCTCACCATCAAAGTCTATGGCATAGCCGGGACCATAAAAAACGTAGGTACAGCTACTGTCATCAACAAGGTCCCCCGCATCATAGTTATCTGCCTCAGGATCAGTACAGCCGGAGCAGGTGGAGTTATCTCCCTCACAGACCCCACAATCATCAAACCCACCGTTGTCAGCATAGGGATACTCCGAACCAACACCTATATAACCCTCACAGGCTGATGGTCCCATGTATCCTTCATAATCTTCATCAGTGCAAATGGGTGTCCAGTCCCCGCACTGTCCATTGCAGTCAACATAGATATTATCGCCTCCGCACACTCCGCAGTTATCTAACGGGTCAGTGCAGGATTCAATGATCACCTCCGCAATATAAGGATCACTGTCCAGTCCGTAACTGCTGGTGACCACCAGACTTACATAGTACACACCCTCCGACGCATAATTATGAATGGGAGAAATTTCATCAGAAATATCTCCGTCTCCAAAATCCCAATCCCAAGCGATCAATTCAGAGTTAATGATCATGGAAAGGTCCGTGAAAAAAACCGTATAATTATCCACCTCAAAATCAAAAAGCGCCATAGGTGGTTCCAGTCCGTCAGGGAGGATATTGATAACCGCCGCCTGGTCCTGATTGAACCCGCCCATGGAGCCCAGGGAAAAATAACCATTACTGCTGCCGCCCCAGCCCCAGTTACAGTGGAACAGGTCCCCATCGTAGCCGTCAACATTCCAGGCATGACCAGCACCTCCGCCGTCCTGATAGGCCCGGTAAATCATGGGCCAGCCGTTGTCAAGCTGTTCTATGATAAGGTCCGCCCACACTGAATCGCTGTAATTGGATCTTGAGGCACAGGTAATGTCCTGGTTATAATTAAAGTTGTCCCGCAAAGCTGTTTTTGCATTCACCCCTGTATAGCACACAAAAGCTCCGGATGCGTTTTGCCCGTAGTCCATGTGAACAGCAACTCCGGCATGAAAAAGCAATAATTGGGACGCTTCTGTTGCAGAATTGTCTTCCATATTGTCAAAATCATAAAACGTGTTCCCGAAATCGGCAAAAATATTGCCATAATCAGGATCATAGTAGGAAGCATATCCGCTTCCTTCAACAGGATGACTCCAATAGTACATGACCTGTCCCATGGCAACAGCAACACAGCCAACCAATGCATTGCCCGGACACATGTCATTCCATGCTCCACCTTGGTTCCAATTGGCAGTAATGAGAGGATCGACACTCCTTAGGTCCCTGTCCGGAGAAATAGAATCACTTATGTAATTCTCCCACATGGAAGTGATAGACTCAGAGGCAGGGATATTTTGCGTTATGACATATTTAATGTATGACCGGACATTTTCCAGAAAAGCTTCCAGCTGAATGGGCTGGTTATCGGGAGTAAGATCATTGATGAAGCTGTAACCGAGAATAGGTGTAATCCTGTCGTCAGCAGAAATAAGGGCAAAGCCCGAAGGCTCGAAGTCCACGGTGTAGAAAAACACTGTGCCATCCCCCTCATCTATTAGTATGTTTTTTAAGGATTCAATTTGACCATTGTTATCCCGTTCGATAACCAAGTTCAGTGCCACCTTTTCCGCATCGCTAATGCTTACGGGTCCGGAAAATAAAAGGCCAAGGAATAGACAATATAAAATAATGAATTTATTATTCATTGCATCAATTTAATGTTATTCGTCCGTGGAATTTGAGTCTAAAAATAATTCATTTGAGATCAATTCATCAAACATTTCCACAGGAACAGCCGGAGATGTGGTAAAAGTAATACCGGAATATTTGCTCATAGCAATGGATACCTGCATTGCCATTTGCATATTGGGAAAGTGAGCAATGAACACAAGGTCGTACTCGCCCAATAGGGCAAAAACTTTCTCTACATTTCCGCCAAAATTTTCAACGATCTGGATGATCCTTTCGGTGCGTTCCTTTGACATATTGCTAAAACCCGATGATGAATATTTACCAAACATAAAGTAGGTTGTCATTGTAGTATACTCCAATTATTTTAATAAGATTATCTTTTTGGTCTGCACAATCACACCTGCACAAATCTGCTATAAATATGCACACTCACTTATAGGTCTTTCTATACCATCAGTGGCATTCCAACTCATAAAATAAAGGAAGCCCCGAAAATAATTTGAGGCTCCCTTGGTCACAATGAATAAATAAAATACTACTATTTTGTCAATGAAGGTACGTCTGTGCAAATGTCATCCCAATGGTCCAAAATCATTCCCATTGCTTTTTTCGTTCGTCTTTCCCTTGAAACCTTGTTTGGATATTTTTCTTCCATAACCTCACCCAGATGTTTCACTCCAGCATCCATTTGTGAAAGGCTTTCCCACTCCCAGATAAGAATTACATTCCAGTTCCCTGCCCACCAGTGCCTCAGTACCTGTGCACTGAGTATTTCGTCAACCTCATCCCACAGTATTCTGTTTTCTTTTAAATAGTCCATGTAGTCATCAATCATATCATATTTAATTTTATAGTGAGAGATTGTAAAGATAGTTCCTGTCTCCTCCTCATCCTGAGCTACAACCAGTGTTGTCAGAATAAAAATTCCTGCAAAAAAGGATATTATTGTTTTTCTCCAGCATGATTTTTTCATTGTTTTCTCCTATTTTTATTTAAGCATTATTACTTTACCCGCTCTTGTGAGTTCTCCTGACCTGATTCTAAATAGATAGACTCCCGCACTGACAGCACTGCCAAAATCATCAGTGGCGTCCCATGTTACAGATTTGTAGCCGGCTTCTTGTCTGCCGTCCACTAACTGTTTTATGTGTTTTCCCATCATATCGTAGATATCAAGCTTTACCCAGGAGCCCTCCGGAATATCATAGCGCAATGTTGTTATCGGATTAAATGGATTTGGGTAGGCCGGATGTAAAGCAAACTCGGCAGGAATCTCCGGGACTACCTTT
>CAZBBE010000159.1:0-3033 GCA_964489755.1 uncultured bacterium
CGTGTCACTCACTCCCACATTTCCTTGTGGATCTATAAAAGCGTCTCCGTCATTGATGTTGGGCCAATTGGTCTGATATATAGTATGCCACTGACTGAGTTGAGGGATTTTGATATCCATGACAATTGTAAAAATATTCACCCATTGAGGATTGCTGTAATAACCGTTGGCCTCAATATCGTGATAACAGCGGTAAAAACTACCTAATTCTATATTTACTGCGCCGTCCCCATCTTCAGGGCCCTCTGTCGGTGCATGACTACCTACAAGAACAAGATCATTGCCTACAGATGCATTCACTAGATCATTCGGATCATCAAAGGACCAGTAACCCACCAAACCACCGGGAAATCCCGAATAAACTAATTCAGCATTTAAAACATTATCCCCTTCGGAAATTTCAAATCCATCTAAGTTATAATCCAGATATCCATCCTTCGTAATGGTCACATCATACACTCCGGTCCAGATTTCAGAAATTTCATAATAACCATTATCATCTGTTAAAGCCGAGACCGCACCGAAGTTCACGTCTGAACCAGGAATAGGCTCCATCGTTTCCTGGTCAACCACAGTCCCTGACACGAAGGCATCCGGCTCTATCTGATAAAAATGAATTGCTAACCCTTCCTCTGGATAAGAGGTGGGGTTGTAATCGAGGGACACCATTAGACCGGTAGTTCCATCCGAGTTTTCGATTCCGATGGTTTCTCCATTGATATCTATTCCGTTGTTGAAATCCAAATACTGAAATAAGATCTCGCTATCTTCCGTTAGAATAACTTGAGCAGAAATTGTTCCTGAACCGCCGAATTCACGTACATTCACAAAGGAACACACCCATGAGTTTTCAACCTGTCCATACTCAATTATTCCTCCGCTGGCAGGATTCAAATCATCCCAGAAGAATGCGATTATATTATTTGGGACTCCTTGATCAGGAATTGTAGAATTATTGTATTGTGTGTTTCCTGTCCCAAAAGATATAAACCCATTTGAATTGATGTAAACCTGTGAATAAGTCTCACCATAAAAAGTAAAATCAAACGGAAGTTGGAATGGGCCTCGGTAATCATCATCACCCATATTTGTAATCGTTTCTCCATCTAAATTAATATAATTAAATTGGGGTCCATCCGGTTCGTTGCTGTCAATAAACACATATCCGTATGAATCTGGACCTCCGAAATGCCTCATGTCCCGGGGCACCCATCCGGGATGTGAATTGTGCTCACCTTTTACATGTTGATGGAGGTGCTTTTCATGTTCCGGACCTAGATTGTTATGTGGGAAAAGAGTTGTAAATCCGGATAAAAATATAACACAAAATAATTTTCTCCAATCATTCACATGAAAATATAAACCTATTTAAGGCAATTGTACTATGATTCTAATTCCTGGAACCGGAAATAATTATAGTGCCACCAGTACTGGTTTTGACCCAATAGCTCTTCCCTGGTTCAATCACTTCTGCATTTGAATAACCATCAGGAGTAAATCCATAAAAAGTGCCTGAAATGATGACCCCATCTGGGTCGTATACATCTGATATATTTATTGGAGTGCTTATACCAGATATGAGATTCCATCCCTCGCTTAAACTGATCGTAAGTTCGTTGACAGAGACACCGGTAATGGTGGTACTGCCTTCCTCATTAAATCTCAACCAGTATCCTTCACCCTCTATTAAGCTTGTTTCAGGGTTATAACTACCACTAAAAGAATAAAGGGTACCCTCAATTGATCCAGGAAATAAGTTAGCATATGATGCATCATCAACATCAAGAGGGAGCCCCACAAGGTTCCAGTCTGCATAATAATTTATTTCATGGTTTATGTTAGAATCAGGTAAATCAAATAAAGGCGCTATACTATTATAAATGAACCCTAATAACGGGGTATAAGGATCACCTGGGTAAGTATCCAGTGAGTGCGTTCCGATAACTAATTCTAATTCCGGAATTACAGCAATAAATTGACCTGCATATCCAATCGCCAGGTACCCACCGTAATTAGGCAGCCACCATAGATATCCATATCCATTTAAAAATCCCCACCAATTTCCAGGGATGGCATGTGGTGATGTTGCTTCTTCAATCCATTCTGAAGAAATGATTTGATTATCACCCGAGTATCCGTCCTGTAAATATAGTTGACCTAATTTTACCATATTTCTTAGTGTTAGTTGTAGGCTTGCTGAACCATCATTAATGCCATTGTATCCAGCAAACCAATCAGGATCATTTATCCCTAAAAATGGAAATAAATTAATATTTGCAAATTCTTTGGGTGTCATTCCAGTCCCTTCATATAATATATGAGAATTTAATTGACAAGCACTATTATTATAGAAAAATGTGCCGGGACCTGTGTATGGCATCCATACCAATTGCTGAGTTGTTGCATAGACCCATGCAGGATATCCGAAAGAATCGTAATAGCCTGATGACATGGAAAGCAAATCGTTCAATGTCACTGATTGTAAATAAGTTGCACCATATGTAGGCAGAAAATTATCCAAGGTGAAGTTTTGGTTTTCAATTAAGCCCTGCTCGATTGCCTGGCCAATTAAGGTCGATGTAAAACTTTTTGTTACAGACCATATATTAAATATATGGCTCACTGAACTGCCATTGTAATATTGCTCAGAAACTATTTTACCTTGGTGGATTACAATAATACCGTAAATAAATTCTAACTGGGAAATTTCATCATTAACTATATAGTTAAGTGCCGCTGAATCAAAATAGGACAGGTCCTCTTGGAATTCCCATTCCAAACTTAAATTTATTTGAGAATAACTAAGATTGATCGTCAATACAGACCATAGTATATAATTGATACTTTTCATATTGGAGAGTTTACCCCATCCTCACTTTTTTATAAGGAGACGGAACTACTTCAAAAACATCAACTTCTTGGTCTAAATTAATTTCCCATGCATTTATCGTAATCAAGCATAGTCCAGCAGACACAGGTTCAGCTGATAACATTAAAATATCACAGGATTATATAGCTCAGGATATTTTGGAG
>CAZBBE010000160.1:0-2996 GCA_964489755.1 uncultured bacterium
GGAGATATTGCTCTTTTAAAGGGAATTGCGAAAGTTGTTTTGGAATCGAAATATACAAACCAATCATTCATTGAAAAGTATACAAAAGGATTTGAAGGTTATTCCAAGGATATCCTCGCCACATCATGGGAAAACATTGAACGTTCGTGTGGTGTAGAACGGTCCCACATTGCTGAACTGGCAAAGCTCTATGCCCAGGCGGAAAATGTGGTCTTCACCTGGTCCATGGGAATCACCCAGCATGTTCACGGTGTTGAGAATGTGGAATCCATTGTGAACCTGGCCCTGCTAAGGGGAATGGTTGGCAGGAAAAATGCTGGGCTTTTGCCACTGCGAGGGCATTCCAATGTCCAGGGAATGGGATCCATGGGTGTTACGCCTACCCTGAAAAAATCCATACTGGAGAATCTTGAACAAAAACTGGGTGTGAACTATCCGCAATCACCGGGAATGGACACCCTGCAATGTCTGAAATCCGCACAACAGGGAGAAATTGATCTTGCGCTTCTCATGGGCGGAAACCTGTACAGCGCCACACCGGATTCTGAGTTTGCTGATGAAGCTCTGGGAAAGATCCCGTTTAAGGTTTTTCTAACTACTACGCTGAACGAAGGTCATTTTTACGGATTAGGTGAAAATACAGTTATCCTCCCCGTCTCTGCCCGGGACGAAGAAAAACAGCCCACCACCCAGGAATCCATGTTCAATTTTGTACGTATGAGTGACGGAGGGATCGTACGGTTGAACAATGTGCGCTCAGAAGTGGATATTATCGCTGATATTGCCACTGTCATTATAGGCAACGAAAAAATAGATTTTTCCGTATTTAAGGAACACAGCCACATCCGGGAGGTCATTGGTGATATCATTCCCGAATTTGAAAATATGAAAACAATGGATGAGACGAAAGAGGAATTCCAGATCAAGGGCAGGACGTTCCACCAGCCGGACTTTGCTACGCTGGACAAAAAAGCAGTATTCACACCCGTTCAAATACCCCTATCAAACAAACAAAACGGACAGTTCCGCATGGCGAGTATTCGCAGTGAAGGACAGTTCAATACTATAATTTATGAGGAATATGATTCATTCAGAGATATAGAAAACCGCTGGATGGTACTAATGAATAAGAACGATATGGATGAATTAAATATTTTGGAAGGATCCTGTGTATCTATTAAAAACGATATTGGAGAGATGAACGACGTATATGCAAAAAGTTTTAATATCCATCGTGGAAATGTTGCCACATATTTCCCGGAAAGTAATGTTCTTATCCCTGCTGAGCCAGATATGCGAAGTAAAACTCCCAGTTTTAAATCGACCATGGTTACGGTCGTACAGTGAAAAGTATAATATTTCATTCGTCCTCAGGATATTATTCCATAAAAAATCAAAAGATTTTCATAGTTGTTAAGAAATGCATACCAGATATAAAGTATTAAAAATGCCATGAAAGTGTATATAAGCGCTGATATGGAGGGAATAACAGGTGTGACGCACTGGAATGAGGTTAACCCGGAAAAGCCGGATTATGCGCAATTTCAGAAGCGGATGACCGAAGAGGTCGCTTCCGCATGCCGAGGCGCCCTTGATGCCGGTGCTGAAAAGATCGTTGTGAAGGATGCCCACTACACAGGACGAAATATCCTTCCGGCCGATCTTCCGGAAGAGGTGGAACTTATCAGAGGCTGGAGCGGACATCCTTATTCCATGGTACAGGAACTCGATGAGACCTTTGACGCTCTTATGATGGTGGGATATCATTCCCGGGCGGGCTCGGGAGGAAATCCTCTTTCTCACACCATGTCATCAGCAAAGATAGAACGAATGGTTATAAACGGGAGGGAAGCGTCAGAGTTTCTCCTTCACGGATATGTCGGGGCAAAGCACGGAGTCCCAATAGTGTTCGTGTCTGGTGACAGAGAACTGTGCACGGAAGTGGTAGAGGTAAGTCCCAGCACTGCAACCTTTCCAACCATGGAAGGTGTAGGAGACTCCACCGTCAGCGTTCATCCGAAGAAATCCCTCAGCTCTATCCGTAAGATTGTTTGTAATGCTCTTAAAGCCAAAAGAGAAAACAATGCCTGGGCTCTTCCTGATGAGTTTGATATGTCCATCCGTTATGTGAAACAGACCGCTGCCTACCGAGCATCCCAATATAAAAGAGCAGAGGCCGTGAGCGCAAAGACAGTCAGGTATATATCAAAAGACTACGATGATATTATGCGGTTCGTGCTGTTCTGTGTATAAAAAATGACACACTTCTTTTTTCATAAATAAGACAATTTAGATATCCCTCTTTTTGAATGCATTAGTCATATTGACGGGTTTCTATTTTTATTATCCTTTTTGTACGCCTAAAGCAGAAAACTATTTCAAACCTGTTAGCCAGCGTGAACTTCAGAAAGATGAGATTGGACAATTCAATTATGTTTATGAGAACTAAAAAATAATAGATATCAAGGGGGATAAATATTTAGGCTGGGACGTTGCTGAACAGCTATGCTGTTCGTATCGCTGAAGATTTGGTGGAATTCTTCTTTCTTGAGGGCATCTAACTGGTCAGGGCTCATCACAGAAATGGATAAGGTAGAGCCACCCTTTTATACCGATGAGGATTGGGGCGGTCCTGACCAGAAAAGTATATGGGGTTTTTATGGTCCATCACCGACGAGGACCATTGAGTATTATTTTGTAAGGGCAGGAAAAACCTGGTCAGCCGATGATGATACGGATATTGAATATATGTACCAGCATCTTCTGGATGTACATAGTGTAAGCATCCTTACACCTGAACAGATCAGGGACGGATGGCTCCATCATATTTATTCCAATGAGGATGCCCCGGGAGGAGAGAATTTTTTGTGGGTGTCCAACGAATCTGCTTATTATCTTATGAAGAACGGTCGCTTGCCGCCGGAAACTAGTGAACCGGAGCACAATCCTAATTACGAGATGATCGATGCCCAGCTTACCACAGAAATTTTTGGTCT
>CAZBBE010000161.1:0-2980 GCA_964489755.1 uncultured bacterium
TTCAGGCTTGTGGCCGACGTCTACGTGGATGAAGAGAACCTTGCGGATATGCTGATTGAGGCGGGGGTAGCCATTCCATATTCTGGGAGGAAGAAAACAAAGAACTGGTGTGAGTGATTTGGTTTCATGCGATACGAAAGCTGTATCTTTGCGGAGTCATGAAGTCCGACCAATTCTAGGGTGTCGGCGATGCGCAAAAATGGCGGTCTATAAGAAAGCGGCAGTGATCTGTTAATTGTTGATACTGAGGCCGTGAAACGTGGTGTGATACTTGGTCAAATGGTGCTTCTTCAATTGGGTCACAACCTGTTTTATTTGCCAAACTAACCCAAATTACATCCTTCCCATCCTGTTTAAGGGAATAACAAAACTGACTGTATGGATAACTTTGTTTACTGTCTCTATACTGTAAACCTGTCTGAACCTGTAAAAAGCCTGGAACATTCACTCCTACCTGACGGAAAATAACATAGTTCTCAGTAACATCAACCGCATCCTCATTGACCTTGTCCCCGTTATTCCTAGATTGGGTTCTCAGGTTATTTTCCAGTTCTTTAATACGCTCTTGCAGTTTGGCAGATTCGTCTGAAGATTCTGCTGGAGCTTGGGGTGAGTTTTTTTTGAAATTTTCAGGAAGGATGATTTCAATTTTCGTTGGCTTCTCAACAACAACTTCTTTTTCCACTATCTTGATCTTTTCACCTTTGAAAAGAGACACTCCCCAAAGCACAAAAAATGCAGCGATACCAAGTGCAATAACTCCCAGCGCACCGTATTTGAGATAACTGGAAAACACAGCGGCGTTCTTTGCTCTATTGGCTAATGTCTTCCGTTCGCTTTGCCTCGTTATATGTTCCTCTACCGCAGAATAATCGTGCACTTCGTATGTGGGAGGCGGAACTTCCATTGACAACTGACCTAATCCGTTGAATTTTTGTTTTTATCGCTTTGAGGGTCTTCTTGAGACACGTCTTCGCTTTGACCCTCAGTTTGAGGGGATTTAGGTTTTCTAATGTCAAGAATAGCTAAGTCGTCGCTGGCAATGGGTACGTGAATAACTTCCTTGCGTATCACTTCCTTGGGAACATCTTGAGTGACCACTCTATCCACTGGAACTTCTTTTATGACTTCCTGGACAACCACTTTATCCACAGGAACTTCTTTTATGACTTCTTTAATCACAGTTTTTTCGACTTCCTCTTTAATTTCTTTGATACGAGGTTTACGAATATATCTCCTTGCATCAATGCATAAACGCTTAAAATAGCGATTCGATTTTGAGGGACTTGGCTTTAGATCTTGCGAGGATGGCCCATAACGTAGAACGAAGCTTGCAAATGCCAGTAGGGTCCCCATCCAAGCCGTTATACCTGCAAGCGACAGAAACCATACCAAAGTTATTATTCTTAGATGTTTTGTTGTTACATCTTCAGGCCCCTCAATCCCTGGCATAAACATCATGGCAAATCGGTAAAACTGGTTTCCCCGAGCTTTCTTGTCCCACTCATTTTCCAATTCAGTTATTTTACTTTCCACTCGAATCTTTTCTTCCGATATTTTTTTCAGACGACTTTTCTTCTCATCGTCATACTTGATATCTTCATTTCTCTCTAGCTCGAGAGTGGCACGCTTTTGCTTATAAGTTTCCCTCCATATTTCTTTTTCGTCCTTTTTTCGCTCGATTTTTTTTTGACCCTCTAGGTATTCCGGATCGTCGGAAAGAGCTCGTAGCTTACTCATCCAATCCGCTTTTTGGCTCTTTTTCTCAGCGATATTACGGTTTATGGTGCCAATGCGGCTAAGTAACTCATTAACTTCCTTCTGCTTTCTTTTTTCCAAATCTTCTCTGTTGTTTCCAATTGCTTCTCTTTCATCGTCGTTTATCTTTTTTAGTTCTTCGTCAACCGAAAGCTTTGCTATTTTATTGATTAGAGCTGTTCGAGTGGCTGCATCCTTTGCTTGATCAGCCCTTATGGCCTCACAGTCACCTGTCCCAAAAAACCCACAATCATCATTTTCTTTTTCATCAAGGCGCTGGATATTTTCCTGAATGCCCTGAAGTTGTTTTTCTAGAATATCCTTTTGACCTTCTATGGATTCGGGAACTGACTTTTTCCTGAGGGAGGACTCGTCTCTAATTAACTTTTCATTTTCTGAGTCAATAACACTCCGCTTTTTTACGTCGGAAATTTCTCTTTCTACCTTGTGAATCTCCTGCTCGGAATTTTTTATTCCATTTTCTGTTGCCTTAATTTCGTTTTCGATATTTAGCCTAATTCCACCTGTGGCCTGACGAATTTCTTTAATTTCCCTGTCAATACCTTTCAGCGTTTCTATCTCTTCACTTTTATACCTATCAATATCATTTTTGTATTTCTCATGAATAGCTTGCTTATTTGGTTTGGAATTTCTTTCCTTTTCTTCTGCCTCCAAATCCTGATATTGCTTGTTATGATTTACTATCTCATCCTTGATTTTGTTAATAGATAAGAGTCGAATTGCGCTGTTTTGTTCTAGCCCGGTGAGAAAAGTTTCAAACGTAATGAGCGAAAGCAATAATAACGAGAATCCAAATATCCACTTGGCCCGCTTCGTCACGGAAAAGTAGCACGTTGCAGCAATGGGGATCTTCATTAGCTCCACAACGGCAACTACTAAAAATGGAAGACCAGCTAAAAAAATTCTGACGTTGTCGCTGCTAGCTAAAGTGGTATGGTCTGATAAGAGGCCTTTTTTCGCTAGGGCAAGGTTTAGGAAACCTAGAGCTAAGCCAAGGGAGGCTGCAGCAATTTCAACAATCCACGCTGCAACGTACAGCTGTTTACCAATCCTATGCCGTGTTGCGTCGTAAGTTGACATCTGTCCTCCCAAGAGTAGCCGATGTCACTGAGGGATAGTTCTGTATGGATTTATCCAAACCAGGCTCAACACTTGTCTACGTGCCAAACCTATTAACCCAATCAAGTCGTGCAGACATTTG
>CAZBBE010000162.1:0-2962 GCA_964489755.1 uncultured bacterium
CTGTAAAATGTATCATCAAACCGCATGGTATCAATCGGAGCCGTCACTTCCCCACTCTCAACTTGAAAGCATGCATACCGTGTTAATCCAGTGATCCTCCCGGACGGATTATCGCTCCAATTTAAATAATGAATATTTGAAATGAACAAACCATTGTCAATCGTTGGCAATATATCAACTTCAGGCAGGGACCCAGATTTCATTTTTGGAGAACGAAGGTACTCTCCATCCTCAGCCATATTAGAATCAACTCCGTATTCAGCAGAGGTCCGTGAACTCACAAGAGTATTCTGAAGTTTTCCTCCAGCAATGAGCGTCATAGTTTCAGGAGCAATTTCACCTTCTGAATTAAATCGGGGTACCATTCCTGAAGAAAAATCCTCTTTCAAAGTAAATTTTGGTGACAATAGTTCACTATTTTTCCTCATTTTACCAAATCCACTGCATCCCTGTTGGATTGATGCTTCGCTAAGCCCATTCCAGGAAAACATCCCAATGAAATCTCCAACGGCAGCAGGCTCAAACCACACTCTGTAAGAACCCGGTTTAATTTTCACTGGTTTACGGTTTAACAATTCTACCTTTTTTTTCGATGTGCTAAGGAATTCTTCATATTTGTTCTGGTCCCAATCCCTGCCGGAAAAAGTCCCTTTTACCATTTGATGCTGTGGAGTTACTAATGAATAATCCAATGAAAATGAGTCTGTTTCAAACCAATGATTCAATCCAAGAGAGTTGGCTGACCCTCTGAAAATTCTTCCTGAAGCCCAAATACCAACCAAGTCCACACCCTGCATCACAGGAAGCAATGAATCAATAACCTCATCGTGAGTCAATAAGGAGCAATGTATAATTTCTTCAGTGGAGCCCGATGATTTTGGTTCAACAATATATTTATCTTCAGGGAGATGATTGATTTCACCCCTCATTTCTGATAAAACAGATAGAGCAGCCTTTAAATTTTTGTCCGGGTCATCGGTGTATGTAAATGAACGCGAACAGTTACGGTTATTGAAAATCAATGTTAAGGATACATCTGCATCATCAACATATCCTGTCTGCCTGATTTTGGCACTATTTATTCGAATAAATTGACTTCTTTCCCCGGAAAATGTCATTTTTAATATTTCATCTTGTAAAAGAGAATCAAACAATTTTTCCGAAAATATTTTAAATAATTTCTTAATTTTTAGGTTCCTCCGAAAATTACAACATTATGAAATAAGCACACCGGTGAAGCATGACCAACACGTATCACCTGGTTTGGCTCCCCTTTACCACAGTTTGGTGTTCCATATATCTGAAACGTACTACTATCCCCAACACTTTTTAAATTATTCCAGAATGAACTGCTGATACCACGGTAGTTTGGATTTCTCAATGTTTTAGTAAATTTTCCATTCTCAATCAATTTAGCATATTCGCAACCAAATTGAAATTTATTGCGATAATCATCAATGGACCAGCTTCTGTTACTTTCCATATAAACACCATGCTCCACAGATTCAATAATATCATTGAATGAGGAATCTCCCGGTTCCAGATTGATATTTGCCATTCTATCAATAGGGGCCCTATTCCAAGAACTTGCCCTGAAATTGGCAACTCCAGGGGTTCCGGACCTAATTTGACTTTCCATTCCTCCCAAACCCCTCAAGAGGATGCCATCCTTTATCAAAAAATGTTTTTCCGCTTTTAAACCACCGTCATCATATCCATAGGAAGCAAATTGATGAGAAACAGTTGGGTCAAAAGTGATATTCATCAATGGTGAACCGTATCTCAATTTTCCAAAATCTTCCAGGTTAACAAAACTCCAACCAGCATAATTTCGTTCATCACCGAGAATCCGATCTACTTCTATGGCATGCCCCACACTTTCATGAATCTGAAGCATCATTTGGTCGGATGCAATGACCAAATCAGTACTTTCATCAGGACATTCATCCGCTGTCAACAGTTCCATAGCCTGCTCACCAATTCGACCAGCATGTGCCAACATTTCAAGTTCATCAAAATATTCCATTCCAATTTGAAAACAATTACCACGCATTCCGCCAAATGTCCGTGTCTGCATGTTATTTCCATCCTGTGCTGTTGCTCTCAAATCAAATTCGAGGAGAAAAAAGTCCTGAGTAATATCACTACCGTTACTACTAACAAAATGATGATCGGATTCAATAATAACACAGAGAGAGGTTGCACTTACAATTTTATCAGAGATCTTCAAGGCTCGATTGCATTTTAACAGTAATTCGTTGATTTCCCCTACCGGTATGGATTCACGAGATTTTTTATAGGGTGATTTATAGTCGCCAGTGTGAACAGGTCGAGCATCTTGATTAAATTTATAAACAGCATAGGGAGCCGCTAATTCAGCCAATTTTGCCGCTTTTCCCGCTGCAGTGGATATTCCCCTAGGTGTGAGGTTTTTTGTCCCATAGTATGCAAATTGTCCATCTTTCAGTACTTCTACCATTACACCATGGGTGGTTGATGAATCATTAACAACAGGATTTCCATCCCGAATCATTCGGGCGGTTGTTGTTTCACTGACCTCTCTCAATCCGACCCAATCCACGGGTACGTCTATGGCGGATAATTTTGAATGTAAATCGATCATATTTTTAACTTTTATGTTTTAATCTTTTCCATGAAATTTAGTTGTTTTTTTCTCTATTGAGAAAGAGATTTGGGGTTTTCTTCATCTGGATTGTTACCTTTTCAAAAGCATTTACAATATCCTGCGTATCCTGCGGGGTTCCCAGTAAATAATTCTGTCGTAACCAAACTGATTCCAGTTCAGATAATTTTTCAGCATGGGGCACTGACATATTTTTAAAATCAACACCCTCCAACCATGGATATTCTCTTTTGTCAACGATGAAAAGGTCCTCTCTATACAACGGTTTATATCCCTGGTACGTATAAATTCCTTCTGCCTGCATTGCCTCAAAAAATG
>CAZBBE010000163.1:0-2946 GCA_964489755.1 uncultured bacterium
TAAAGTAAGCCCAGGGCTGGAAAACAACACTGATGTGGTAGATAATTAAGAGACCAAGGGCTATGATCCTGAGCCAGTCTATATCAAATCTACGTTCACTGTTTGACATATTTCAATTTACATTGTTTATCAATAAGTAGCCATTTCAGGTTTCTTTCTGTAATGCAAAAAACCCTGCAGATGCAGGGTATCTTGTTATTGATTGTTTAGGCTTCAACTACTGAATTGTAAGCCCAACAATCTTACAACCTGACTTTTCAGTTTTATCCGAATTCCACGAAAAAGTTATTTCCGTTGAACCATCTAATTGGGTCAAACTACCACAAAATGTAATGAATTTTCCTTTTGAACTATCTTTTGAGTACGATTCGCAATATCCATCTTCTGTAAGGTAGTATTCAAAATGTGTATCCCACGTCAGTTCGCAGTTACCACTGGTATTCAAAGAACCGTTTTTTTGGGAACACATATCCTGAAATGAATTTTCTGAATATCCTTTCTGTTGAAAATCAGAAAATGTGAGTAAAACATTTTCAGTTCTCACTGCATCCATCTCACCGTATGTAACTGTACCAGTGTAATCAGAAAGTTTACCTTCTCCCGAACAGTCTGTATTATCATAAGAAACGATGGATGAATAAGACCAAGCACCTACCAGCGAACTGTTGTTTGTGGTCCGGGATAGTATTTTATCTATCCATTCAGGTGTAGATTGTTTTGAGAAGTTATCTTCACATCCGATTGTATAAAATAAAGTTAACAATAATATTATTGATACTTTTGTTTTCATAGTTACCTCTGCAATTAAATTATTGGGTAGTAAACTAATATTAATTTCTTAATTAAGATTAATCAATTTAATTGAAAAGGTATTTAACATGAAACTCTATCTGATTCACATAGGCTTTTACGATCCTGAACTGATGGATGGACTCTACGAACAGCACGGTAATATTTTTGTTGTTGCTGACAATGTGAAAGAGGCAAAGATCCTGGTCAGAAAGAACCCTATATTTAAACATAAGAAAATGCATATTGATGGAATCCAGGAACTGAACTCTGTAGATGGGTACCAAGTAACTCTGGTAAAAGAATCCAGTGACAATAAATCCGTCAGTTATAGTTATGAAGAAGTAAAAAAATTAAAATAAATAAAAGTAGAATTCATGCACCTTTAAATAAAGTGCCATGAAATGTTTATTTATTCTGTTTTCCGCTGTGAAGGAGGACAACAAGCGGGCTGGCGACGTAAATGCTGGAATACGTTCCAATAATTACACCGACCATCATGGCAAATGCAAAAAGATGAATTACCTCTCCACCAAATGCCCACAGGATAAAAACCACTAAAAATGTTGTCAGAGAGGTGATGATTGTCCGACTGATGGATTGATTGATGGATTTATCTACGATATCAATATAAGAGGCACGTTTGTTTGATTTAACATTTTCTCTGATACGGTCAAAAATGATAATGGTATCATTTAATGAATATCCAACTATCGTTAAGAAAGCGGCGATAATGGAAAGTGAAATTTCATAATCCAATATGGAGAAAATGCCTAATGTAATCAATACATCATGTAAGAGTGCGACAATGGCACCAAGGGCAAAAATAAATTCAAAACGAATGGAAATATATAGTAAAATTAATAGGAGCGCAGACCCAATTGCCATAACGGCGTTTCCACTGAGTTCAGCTCCGATTTTCGGTCCCACTTTTTCAATAGTCAAGATAAAGTCTTTTGAATCTTCCGGTATCAAGTTTGGAAAAGAATCAGATAAGTGGGTGATCACTGATTGGATGAATTGATTTCCTTCATTTTCTTGTGGAGTCAGGCGGATTGCAACATTGGTTTTTTCTCCGAAATGCTTTATTTCTTCCCTGCTGAGATCAAACACTTTTCCATCTATGGAAACAGCATCAAGAGCAGACCGAATCTGGGTAATTCCCATGGGTTGAGTAAATTGTACAGCAATCAAGGTCCCACCCTGAAAATCAATGCTTAATTTGGGACCATGGTTTATTACTAATGACCCGATACCGGAAAAAATTAAAAACAGGGACAGAATGAAACTTGCCCGTCTTTGGCTCATAAATTTAATGTGGGTTTCTTTAATAATTCTCATATACTGAGTGTTTTCAGTTGTTTCCCTTTGGTAAAGGAATTAAAAATAGTGCGGGTAACGAAAATTGCTGTGAACATGCTTATGAGGATTCCCCAGAATAAAACCGTAGCGAATCCTTTTACGGGACCGGTACCAAATTGAAATAAAACCAGTGCCGCAATTACAGTTGTAATATTTGCATCTACGATGGCGGTAATTGCTCGGCCGTAACCGGCGTCAATAGCTGCCCTTGGAGTTTTCCCTTTCCGTAATTCCTCGCGAATCCGTTCAAAAATGATGACATTTGCATCAATAGACATTCCCACCGTCAGGATTAATGCTGCAATTCCGGGAAGGGTTAGGGTTGCTTTCAATGAAGCTAAAACAGCCAGGACGAGTAAAAGATTCCATATCAATGCTAAATCTGCTATAGAACCAGCAACCCTATAATAAATGAGCATGAAAAGTAATACAAGGCATAATCCCACGATTACAGAAATGGTTCCCTGTCTAACGGAATCGGCTCCCAGTGAAGGTCCTACAATTCTTTCTTCGATGATATTGACGGGAACTGGAAGAGCGCCTGCTCGCAGGACGATCGCAATATCTTTAGCCTCATTCATATCAGCAAATCCTTCGATTTGTGTACCCCCTTGCATTATTTTTTCCCGAATGAACGGGGCCATGTGCACTTTTTTATCCAGAACAATGGCAATCCTTCTTCCAATGTTTGCTCCTGTTATACGGCTCCACTGTTTTGCACCGTCATTATTCATATCCAAGAGAACTATAGGTTGTCCCGCTGTTGAGCCTGCCTGACTTCCAATTTGTTCTCTT
>CAZBBE010000164.1:0-2925 GCA_964489755.1 uncultured bacterium
TTACAAATGAGATTCGTCTTGATGTGACCTCTCAGATCACTGACCGCTGGAAATTAAGAACCGGTGTAGATTATAAATCCCACAAGCTTGATTTTTATGAAGTAAAAGCTCCCTGGGAGGGAGAAGCGGCTTTTTCACAAACATTTGCAGAGTTTTGGATCGATTCCGGTCCGGATGGTTTACTTCCCACTGATGCAGACTACGAGGATGCTGATTTTGGTGAGAACAATGGTGTCTGGGACCCGGGTGAGGAATATCGCGATTCTAACGAAAACGGACAGTGGGACAATTATCGTGAGCCTACTGAATTTTCCTCCTATATTCAAAATACCTTTGAGGTTCCCTGGATGGTAATTAATGCCGGGGTCAGGGTGGATGCGGTGAACTACAACACTGAGATCTGGGCAGATACATTGGGTGAATTCACTCCCGGAATTCCATGGTATTTTGACGATGAGAATGAAAATGGGAGTTGGGACGAGGGGGAAGAGGCTTCGACCCAGGTTGAGCAGTCTTTTGGTGCAAACCCGCCGGTAATTTTTGAACAGTCTAAGTGGTTCTATAAGATCAGTCCCCGATTGGGGTTCAGTCATGTCATTACAGACAGAGCCACTTTTACATTTAATTACGGATTGTATTATCAGACCCCCATCTATCAAAATGTATTCCTACAGACCAATAGATTGGAGGACCCGGCAGACTTGTTTGAAGAGGGAGAGGGATTGATCGGAAATGCAACCATGAATTCATCGAGAACCCAATCCTATTCAGCGGCATTTAACATTCAGATTGGAAGACACTGGGCATATACTGTGGCGGCCTGGGTGAAGGATATGGACCAGTGGGCAACATCAAAATTTTATCGGAGCGGGGTTTATTCCTACCGGGTATTTTCTAACGGGGATTATGGCAGCGCAAAGGGAATTGATTTTACCCTGGAACGTCGTGGAAAATTTGTCAATTCCATGGTTCAGTATACATATTCCGCTGCCAAGGGAAACAGCGAGTATGACTGGGCTTCGGTTGAGGGAATTTATGTGGATGCACCCTCCCAGGAATTTTTAATGCCTTATGATAGGCCTCATGACCTGACAATGTCGTTTTATACGTTCTTACCTTTTGGGATAAGCATGGGATTCACAGGGATGTACCAGTCCGGATATCCTTATACGCCCATGATATATAATGGTGATACTCCCCAGTCAGATGTAAAGAACAGAAACACCAAGCGGTCACCCAGCACAAGGATGGTGAATTTGTCATTGTCAAAAGGGTTTAAATTTAAAGATTTTAAAGTGTCCATGGGTCTTAGTGCCTACAATCTGCTAAATATAAAAAATGCGTTTTATGTTTATCCTTTAACAGGGGAACCGGATGACCCTGGAACCTACTATACCCAGTGGGTTGGGCTACCAGATGCAAAGCATGATAAGTCAGGCTCCTATTATGATAATCCCTGGGTGAATTCTTCTCCCCGTGAGCTTAATTTCAATATCAGGGTAGATTTTCGGTAAAAAGTGATGCCACCAAAAGCAAAATATTTAAAACAGGGAATTTTATTATTTATTTTTCCCATAATCCTTTTGGGAATTGATCCTTCAGTGGTCAACCCTTCTGAAGAACCAGAACCTGTATACAATAGGGCTGACCCTTTGGCAAAAATTGGCGATTACCCCTACCCTACAAATCCTCTTAATGATCGTGCACAGGGATTCCTCCTCCAGGGGAAAGTGAAAAATGCGGTAACAAATTTTGGTAATTATATTACCTGGGATTTTCATCCTGCAGGGCTCTGGGGTGATTATACGAATCTGCCCCATGTTGCTTTCTTAGCTGGGGTACCGGGCCACTCACTCAGTTCTAAATATGCCTGGACAAAATGTGGGGAAGCTCCCGATGAAGATACAGCTATGGAGGATTCAGTTGATGTGTGGTGCTCTCATGATGCGTATGAAGCATGGTACACAAGTGGTGATACAAATTTTGTTGGGATTGTTTTTAATATGCAAAATGATTGCGGGAACGCCGATGGTGCAAGGGACTGTGGTACCTGGCGACCGGACAGCATTTCAAAAAAATTGGATAAATTTTTTATTGACGGGAACTATCAGTGGGGACTATCTGAAGATTCCCAGGAATTGTTTATCAGTATCAAACAGTCTGGAAATACCGAGATAAATCCAAATCATTCAAAAGCCCGTATAGGGCTCGTGTATCCCTGGGGCCTCCGTCCAAAATTGAAAGAGCGGACGAGTGATTTTGATATCTATGATTATGGTCCTGATAATGAAGAATGGTCGTCCGATGATGTATATGATTTTTATGGAGCCAATGTGACTGAATCATGGTTCACTCGTAGTTCCAGCCTAACTGATACAGAGTGGCACGCTTCCACAATGGCGAGAGTGTATTCCCATGACCTGGAGGTGACATCAGGAGACATATTCGCTGACACACCCTTTTCAGATGGGGGTGATACCTATCCATTGTTGGCACACAGTTTGTATTCTGCCACCTGGCCAAAAAAGCTTATTCCGGAAACGGGCGAGCTGGAACCATTCTGGCCCGGATGGTGGGGGGACGAATATTATGGTGATGATCCGGATTCCTGGGCAGTGCACGGAATAGTAGGATGCTCCGGTACCAGAAAAGACCCTGACTGCTGGAAAGAGGTACCGGGACGATTCATTTCGGACAATGACGTGTATATGGAGTTCGATGACCGATGGGCACACCGCAGTAACCGTGTGAACACGAATAATGAATATGAGCAAGCGGGATATCCCATGGGATTGCGTGTGATGTCTGAAGCGCACACTTATGGAGTAGCGTATGCGGAAGATATCATGTTCGTGACCGTTCGTGTGCGAAATGAGAGCGGGGACTGGGTTGATGAGGATGGAGTGTTTCATGATGGAATGATCA
>CAZBBE010000165.1:0-2904 GCA_964489755.1 uncultured bacterium
GGCATGCGCACCCCTGACTGGCTTGGTATTCCCTACACTGACATTGGATTTTTTATACCCTATTATAAATTCCCTGAATTCAAAATACCCGCCAAAGGAGATGTCCTCATTTTTAAATATCCCCGTGATAAATATGTAAAATATGTGAAACGGTGTGTGGCAGGCCCTGGAGATACTCTAAGGGTTAGCCAGAAAAAATTATATGTGAATGGAGAAGAGATACCCATGTGGGAACGCGGCAAATACCTGACCGCTCCCATGCAAAAGCAATTCCGGCAGCCGGATATATTTCTCAGTTCAGATGGAAATTTAAACCGGGACAATATTGGTCCCATTTATGTTCCAAAGACTGGCGATATTTTTCCTATTCATGCAGAGACGAATTGGCGATATTTATTACCGATCATGCTTATGGAAGGTCATACAGCTACTCTCGAGGATGATGAAGTCAGCCTGGAGTTTACACTGCAGGATCCACATGAATTATGGCGCCGCAAAGAGGAAAAAAGTGTTTATGATGCATATTATCCCAAAGGAAACCTTCTGACGCCATGGAGTAAGGCCCTGAAGGATGAACATTTCCAATTCCTGCTGATTGATGGTCATCCGGTGAGTGAATTCTCAGAATATACAGTAGAACAAAATTATTACTGGGCGATGGGTGACAACAGGGATGACAGTTTAGATTCGAGATATTGGGGTTTTGTACCAGAGAATAATATATTGGGAGAGGCGCTTTTTGCATATTTTTCTCTTGATTTTGACACTTGGACACCGCGCTGGGATCGAATAGGAACCCTCATTCGGTAACCTGAATTGCGCCTGCTTCTTGCTTTATTGCTGTCCTTTTCAGCCATAAAATTCTCATTTTGCCCCACCTATCCCCGTATGGTGCTGCATTTTTCTTATGAAAAACCTAAAGAAGAAGTCCTGCCAGAAATTCGAACATATTTAGAAAATGAAGGATTCATCATTCTAGAATATGCCCCGGAAGATGGATTTATATTTACAGATTACAAACTGTTTGAGTGGGGTACTGGAAGAAGGATTTTAGCTATAACAGTCCATGTCCATGATAAAGTAACCATTACGGGTATGGGAAAAATGGATGTGCCCGTATCCGATCTAGGTCAACCGGATGAACTTTTAAAGATCAAATCTGTTGATCGATTGCCTTACAGGATTCAAAAACGAACCTTCCTGGCATTAATAGAACCCTTGGACAGTCTGGGGTATAAACAAATGAATCATTGGCCTTGAATTGGTGGTTGCTCCACGTCCATTCTTGTATGAAATTTCCGAGCTTACTTTTGTTAGTTCAGAATTAACTTGTTAATGACCATGACTATTGATTTCGAAAGCAAAGACGGTAGACAAAATTATCTCAATGAAAAACTGGATAATCTCCTTTCAGGCATTAATGCCAGCTATGGCCAGGTCTTATTGGATGAACTTGTTACCCGTCTCCAGAGAACCCTAGCTGATTTTAATGAAGAGGTAGGAGGAATCATGGGTGATCTAAAAGAAAGCTCCGATCGTCGCAATCAGATTATACATGATTTGATGGAAGGAAATGAAACTGCTTCTGGCTCTGCTCCCAGTGATGGCGGTGAAACCCCTGCGGGCGGTGCAGAAATGAGTGAATGGGAAAAACGCCTCGAAAGCATGTAAATACAGATCAGGATATTAAATGAACGCCAAGGAAAAATTCATATTTGTTATACTAGGGGCTTTAATAATAGGTGCTTTTTATTTCCAATATTTAACAGATGAAGTTAACAGAAGAATGGATGAGTTAAATCTTGCAGATACGAAACATGTGGACAAAGTACTGAATGAGTTCTCTGATAGTCTGCGTGTCTATAATCTGCGGTTTATCGGTCGCGGAAAACATTTGAGAAAAGCCCAAAAAGATATTGTTGCTAATACGGATCTCATTGAAAAAAATACTGACTCCCTGGCCTCTATGATTGATGATGTAAGTTTCACTTTGGATAATTTTATGCGGACCACAGATAAGAAATTTAGAGATGTAACAAATGATCTCGAAGATTTGGCCTTGGAAATGAAAGGGACCGTACGAAAACTAAAACAGGGTATATCGGATCTTGAGCAAACAACGAAAACGTTAGATAAACGGTTAAAAGAGATTGAAGATCTTACTTTAATTCAAGAAGGAAAGGCAGAAGCTGCGGAAGAAGCTTTGGAAGAAGATTAATTAGATTTACTATATAAGAACACCCTCCTAAGTAAAAGGGGGCCGTCTAACGGCCCCTTTTTGCTTTATAAACTTACTCCCTGGTCTATTTTCCTTTAATTTTTGCAATGATTTTCAAAGAAAAATCATTTCTATACTCTGAAAAATCAGCGGTATTGTTCTTAATAATTCTCTTTTTTATATCTGTTTTGTCTATAAAAGAAAGTAATAATAGTCTACTGGTTCCCATACCAACTGAGGTTATTAATAAAAAGAAAGATAGAAATAAGTTTAAAGAGGAACGGCAGGAATGGATGCTGAATATGCACAGGGCAGATCCTGATGTTAACTGGAAAAAGATGGACCAAGAAACACGACTGAATAAAATAACAGTCAAAACGTTCAATCGCAAAAAAGGTCATACAGATCAACAGGAAAATAATTCTGAAAGAACTATACCAGGTCAATGGTATGAAAGGGGGAGTAATAATCAGGCTGGACGAATTCGAACCGCAGATGTAGATTTTGAAAATAGTCAAATCTACTGTGCGTCCAGCGGTGGAAATATTTGGCGCGGGTCTTTGGATGGTACAGGATGGGAATCTTTGAACGATTATTTTCAGATTAAGGGTATACACTTACTTAAGCGGTTCAGTTATAACAATTTTCAGAGAATGGTCATGGTAAATAACAAAGATTGTTACAGG
>CAZBBE010000166.1:0-2902 GCA_964489755.1 uncultured bacterium
TTTGATACCACCATAATGTATCCCCTGAAATTTTCATCAGTTCTCCATTTGGATATTCCTGGTTCCAGCTTCCTTTAACAGCAATAAAATTTTTGAATGGGGCGTACAGAGAGATTGTTATAGTATTTCCTGCGATATTTACCCCATCGGTAATTCCAGTAGGCACCGGTTCTTCCACAATTTCATAGAGTATGTAAACATGTCTGAAAAGATAGGACACACCACTATTGGAACCATGGGCAATAGCAACGATCGTTGCATTACCAAATTCTGAAGATTCAGGAATCCATGACTCTTCAAATGGTGATGTTTCATCTATACCAAGATATTCTCCATCCACCCAAAATTCAACTGTTTCAGCGTCCCCTACCACAGAAAGATTAATAGTTCCGGATACCTGCTCATTTTCATCTGGGGTGGGATTTACGAAGAATACATAAGGGTCACCGGAAGTATAACTGTAATCGATATAAATATCATAGTTCATAATCTGACCGTTTGAACCAACATCCCAATCACCATTTTCCCAACGGATCTTAAACTTTATTGAATTTACAACCTGTTCTCCAGAAATAAATGGTCCAAGATCAATTGTCAAACTATCGGAACCGTTTTCTGATAAAGGTGAAAAGACCAATTCTTCTTCAAGATAAGATCCTTCGGGCCAGTAGGATTCAAGAGGAAGGGCATGCCCATTACCTGCATCAACAGTCCATGTTATTTCCCCACCCTGGACCACATTATTCAATACAATGGTGATAATTTCACCCGGACCAGGATAGTAAGGAGTCCAATAATAATTAAGGCTGATGTGCCAATCAATTCCCAACCCCCCATTATTATCCCAATTTCCTTCCATGTCTGTAAATACAAAATCAATTGTTTCTGCATCATTAGGGATATCATATTCATACTGCCACCAGCCATTTCCTATCTCTGGAGTATAAGACATGGCATAATCCTGTGTGTCCTGCCATCCGTTATAGCCTAAATGTACATAAACCTGAACAGCGTCATCCGGTAAGCTGCCCTCAATGTGGTTATAGAATATAGTTATTGATTCACCGGGAATGGGTTGTTCCGGTTCCCAATATACTAAATTTTGTGCAGAAACTAGATTAAGTAATAAACAAAATATTACAACCCTGAATTTCATTTACTTTCCTCTTGATAATACGTGACTATATATTGAGTTACTATACTAATTAAAATTTTTCACATTCTCTTTTTAAATTACGAAAAAGAAGTGTGACATATTATAAAAGCTTAATAAAATTCTAAAAACGATCATGTGTTTTTTATCACAATCCCCATGGAAAATACGAAATAAAGTAACATTGATTCTTTAAAATACTGTTATTGAAAAAACTCACTGGTCCACATTACAATTAAGTATCAAGTCAAATTTTTATTCTTTTTTTTTACTATATAATTTAAATGTTGCATTTTCTGCTTGAGTTTACAATTCAGTTTCCTTAATATTTTTTTGTTTTCCTTTTTCTTTTAACTTAGCTCAAGCCACCCCTAAATTCATAGAAATGAGCGACAAATTGTCCGTTAATAAAAAGAATTTCATGAAAAGAGCTATTCAACTCTCCGAGGAAAATATGCATGAAAATAGCGGTGGCCCCTTTGGAACTGTTATCGTAAAAGATAGAAAGATTATCGCCGAAGGTTTCAATCAGGTCACTTCCTTGAACGATCCAACAGCCCATGCTGAAATTGTCGCTATCAGAATAGCATGCCAGAACTTGAACGTATTCCATCTGACCGGCGCCGAGATTTACTGCAGTTGCGAACCGTGTCCTATGTGCCTTGCTGCTATCTACTGGGTACAGTTAGATAGAATCTATTATGCCAACACACGTGAGGATGCTCAGCAAATTGGTTTTGACGATAATACTATATATGAAGAACTAACTAAAAACAAAAATCAAAGGAGAATTCCCACTATACAGATTTTATCCAAGGAGGGAAAACAAGCCTTCCATACATGGGAGAAAAAAGTTGACAAAATTCCCTACTAATATCTTAAACTGTAGATATACACCACTTTCTTACAAAGAGGTGGGAAGATATAAGAATATCCCCCTGCTAATTTATTGATTTTGCGATGAAAGTATAATAATCCCTTCCTCGAAGGTTCGGAGCCAATAACTCTTGCCGGGAAGAATAAATTCTGCATTCACGTAAGACCCGTTGAATTCAAAAACTGTTCCGGGAATAATCAATTCATTTTCTTCTAATAGGTATTCAATCTCGATGGGATGCGTAATACTACCAATCAGATTCCACCCATGATTCATTTCTATAATCCATTCGTCGATGACAACTCCGGTGATCAATACATTTCCAGAGGAATTGAAACGGAGCCAATAACCATTCCCAAATATAATTTCGGTTTCCTGTATATAAGTTTCATCAAAGGAAAATAATGTTCCCTCTATGGATTCAGGGAACAGAACTTCATATTCTTGATCTTCAACAACCAATGGTAAACTAATCAAATTCCAATCCTCCATGTACTCAATCTCAATTGAATCAAGCACAACATAAGGTTGGAATCGAGGTTCCTTGTCACTTCCGTTGTCATTCGTTAAATTTATTTGATTCGTCCCGTCCGCATTCATCATGAATAATTCGTAATTACCATTGATGTGGGACTGATACAAAATTTTTGTCCTATCCAGAGAATAATTAGGAGAGTAATCTCCGTCCGAATTGGTGGACAGATAGGTTAGATTACTACCATCTGGTTCCATCGTGTAAATACCATAATTTTCCTCTCTATTTGAAATGAAAATAATCGTAGAACCATCTGAAGAAAAGGCTGGGTCTAAATCACTTCCATCATTTATCGTAAGGTTCAACTGATTTTCACCGTTTATATCCATGATATAAA
>CAZBBE010000167.1:0-2890 GCA_964489755.1 uncultured bacterium
AAAATATGATAAATTATTAAATCGAAAACCATATTCACCCGGGCAACATGGGCAATCACGAAGATCTCGGCTATCAAATTTTGGATTACAACTTAAAGAAAAACAGAAAGTAAAATTTATGTACGGATTGTTAGAAAAACAATTTAGCAATTGTTTTGAAAAAGCGGATAAAATGAAGGGTGAAACTGGAACAAATCTTTTACAGTTGTTGGAACGAAGACTTGATAATATTGTTTATAGGTTAGGATTTGCTCCTACACGACCATCGGGGAGACAATTAGTCAGTCACGGACATTTTTTAGTAAATGGAAGAAAAGTAAATATTCCTTCAGCTTTTGTAAAAAAGGGGGATGTAATCCAGGTACGGGATAAAAGTAAAAAAATGGATATCATTTTGGAATCAGTTAAAAGAATAAAGGGAGACCTTGACATTTCATGGCTTGAGTTGGACAAAGCAAAAATGCAGGGGACTATTCTTGATATTCCAGAAAGAGATCAAATGGATCAGACAATAAATGACCGTTTAGTGGTTGAACTTTATTCAAAATAATAATAATTACAGAGGATTATAAATGAGTAATGCTATGGATTTAAAATTGAATGTAGATACTATTTCATCTACGGATACATATGGAAAATTTATTTTCCAACCCTTAGACCGTGGTTTTGGGATTACTTTAGGGAATGCCCTGAGGCGGGTTTTATTAACCAGTATTCCCGGAGCCGCAATCACTAATGTAAAAATGGATGGTGTTTTGCATGAGTTCTCCACTATAAAAGGAATTAAGGAAGATGTTGCGGATATCATCATGAATTTAAAGGGGATTCGATTTAAATTATTTGAAAATAATCCCGACAAAGTTCGGGTAAAATTAACTGGGAAACGTGTATTTACTGCCAATGATATTCAGGAATTAAGTGATCAATTTGAAATTTTAAACCCCGATCATTATATCACGGAACTAAACAAGGAAGGTGAAATTGATATGGAATTGTGGGTAGGTGTAGGTAAGGGATATGTAAGCAGTGAAGAAAATGAAATACCCAACGCATCCATCGGAATGATTTCCATTGACAGTATTTTTAATCCAGTAACAAAAGTTACTTTTAACTCAAGTGCTTTACCCGGGGCTAAAGAGGACCAGGAAAGTCTGTCTATTGAAATTTTTACTGACGGTTCTATTAGTTCTAAAGATGCTATTAGTCATGCTGCTACAGTCCTTGTAAAACACCTTACATTTGTAGAAGCCATTAGTAAACCTGAGGTGTTAAAGATTACTGAAGGAATAAGCGAGGAAATGATAGCGATGCAAAAATTACTGAATTCTACAATTGATGAGATGGAATTATCAGTTCGCAGTTATAATTGTTTGCAAACAGCAGGAATAAAATATATACATGAATTGGTGTCCAGAGAAGAAAATGAAATGCTGAAATTTAAAAACTTTGGAAGGAAATCACTTACCGAATTAGTTGAAAAATTAGGTAAGGTAGGACTTCATTTTGGAATGGATACTGAAGAACATGTTGTGCAGAAAAAGGAGAAATAATCTCATCCATGAGACATCGTAAGACCATTAAAAAATTGGGATTATCTTCCCGCTCCCATAAAAAAGCACTTCTGGCAAATCTTGCATCTTCACTCATTACTCATAAGAAAATTAAAACAACCCACAGTCGAGCCAAGGAATTGAGACGCTTTATTGAGCCTTTAATTACCCGCGCAAAGCGGGGGGATTTACATTCCCGACGGATAGTACTAAGGAAAATAAAACACAAAGACATTGTACATACTTTATTTCATGATGTTGCACCGTTGTATTCTGAACGCCCCGGAGGATATACACGGATTACAAAATTGGGGTTTAGAGATAATGACAGAGCTGAGGTTTCCATGATTGAATTAGTAGATATGGTGGGTGTAGATTCTGAAAAAGAGGAAAAATAAAAGGAGTTCTCACCTCACTTAAAATTTACTTTCCATTGTCAGGTCCTATTAAAATTAAATTCAGGGTTGATATAACTATCGCTCTGATTTTTTTTATTTCTATTTCTAATTTATTTGGAGAGAAACTTTATTTTCAAAACCGTTGCCTTTGGGTAGTCAGGTATTCGCTTGCGTCTAAATCTTTAATAGATGAAATGCTTCGATTCGCAGTGCAATATAATTTCAATCATATTTTTGTTCAGGTGCGAGGAAGAGGTGACAGTTTATACCGTTCTTCATGGATACCTCAAAGTGAAGTATTAATAGGTGATGAATTTGATCCTCTTGAATATGTAATACAGGAAGGCCACAAATTACAATTGAATGTACATGTCTGGGTTAATGTCTATATGCTGTGGTCTGCAGAACAACTTCCCTTATCGGAACAACATCTGTTTAACCGTCATCCAGATTGGTTGGATGCTGTTAAAGAGGAAAGTAACAAATATTTGTATACTGATAAAAGATTAACTACGGATGCTTCAGGTAAAGAGGGATTTTATTTAGCCCCCCATCACCCAAGCGTTAACCCTTATTTATTAGCAGTGTTCAAGGAATTATTGAACAATTATAATCTGGATGGACTCCATCTGGATTATGTTCGTTATAAAAATGAATTTCATGGATATAATTCTGTTGGAATAGAACAATTTAGAAGTCAGTATAACTCTAAGAATAACTTCGATTTAGGATTTAGGCAAACCATAATAACCAAAGATTCGTACAATGATTATTTGATGAAACGAGAGGAATTCCTGCTTAATTCCATAACAGAACTTGTACTAAAATTGAGTTCGTTCATGAAGAATTCACATAGAGAAATGATATTATCAGCAGCAGTGAAACCAAATATTGAAATGGCAAAAAAACTTTATTTTCAGGAGTGGGATATGTGGTTGTCCG
>CAZBBE010000168.1:0-2855 GCA_964489755.1 uncultured bacterium
ACCCCATTGGCATTGACAAGCAGGTTATAATGGCTTAATCGAACACCATTATCCTTTTCCCAAAATATCATGGCTTCATCCAGTAAATTTGGTTTGAATGTGGGTGTAAAATCCGGATTTGATTTTGACAGTTCTTTTTGAAAATCAGTTTCCGGTGAAATATGGTTTAGAAATTCAAAACCTTTCCTTTTTGGAGGGTTTTCATCATCTGTTAACACAACCGTACCTCCAAGATTCCAAATTCCAAATGCCATGATTTCCGAATAAGGGAAAGGCAAACTTGGAAGGAAGATCCGGGATTCAGGTTTTCCCCCTATAGATGTTAACCATGAAGCTGCCCGGTTGGTTAAATCAAGGAATTCTTTATTTGTGATGGAAAGGTCTTTGTATAAGATTGAATCTTTGAATTTTACATTTTGTCCTTTCACTAAAGAAAATATATTTGGATAGGGCACCATGAATTCCACAGGTTCTATATTTCCAAAACACTGTGCATTATAAATACGATCTTTTAGATCAGTATTCATGATAGTATTATCTTTATTTATGTTTTTGAAGAAAAACCTGTTATTTGGGTTTTATTTTTCTTACAATTTCAAATGTGTCCGTTGTTCGAACATAATTGTTCCCCGCTAGCCTGCCCACTGGGCAAAGTTCTTCAAGATTGATCTTTCCATCCTCGTAGACATTATCTGAAATATGGAAGAGAACGATGGTCCCGATAACAATGAAACCGCCTCCGGGACTTTCATCTCCTACAGGTATGATCTGGTTAAGTTCACACTCATAACTGACCAGAGCCTCCTTCACAAAGGGAGGCTTTATCTTTTGGCATGGGGAAGGGGTAAGTCCGGAAATTTCAAATTCATCTATTTGCGGCTCGAAATCTGTAGAACAGGCAACCATTTTTTTTGCAAAACCCTCTGACACAATATTGATGACAAATTCATTTGTTTCCCGGATATTATTCAGGGTGTCCTTGGTTTTACCATCATAACCCCGACGGGCAGGAGCAAACATAATGGTAGGCGGATTGGAGCAGACACCATTAAAATAAGAAAAAGGTGCCAGGTTGAGCACGCCATCCGGTGAGCAGGTTGACACAAATGCAATAGGTCGAGGCAAAATTGACCCGATCATGAGTTTATGGTTATCTGAAAATGATTGAGTATTCGGGTCTATTATCATTCCAGAAAAATTTAGGGATAATCTTTATCATCAACAGCATGCAGTTCGGTAATAATGCACTGCCTGTTTTGAATTACTTACATACAATTCACAATGATCAAATCCTGATATTTTACATGAATTCATGTTTTTTTTCCACAAATTATAGTAGAGATATTAAACACTCAATAATTTGTTCGTTTTCCGTTTTTAGCCCAATGGATATTCGTAAGGATGAGGCAGTCCAAAACTACTCAATGATCTCACAATAATTCCTTCAGCAAATAATTTATTTGCAATGGATTGAGCTTGTTCAGGAGAACTCCAAATTATGGTAACAAAATTAGCAATGAATGAAACATTTTCCACATTCAATTTAGTTAATTTTCCACATATATAATTCATCCCTTCCCAGTTTAGCTTTAAGGATTTTTCAAGGAATTGATTAACTTCTAATGTAGAGAAATCAGAAACTTGCACCAGAAACGATGGTTAAGATGAATTTTTTATTTTTATTAAGTTTTAAATGAGTGGTTCATAAGCAGATTCATATCCAATCTGTTATCTTGAAAATCAGTAGGCTTTAGAGAATGTTCTCAACGTAATAATGTAATCATATCTGCATGTTATGGAGTTTGGATAGTCATCCCTTTTTTTATTTTTGAATGAAAAGAAAAATCAATATATTTGCGCCCTATTAATAAAATAAAAACGAGGAAATAAATGGATCCAAACAGGTTAAGTGAAAGAAGAAAAAAAGTTAGAAGGAATATAAATAAACCCGTTTCTGTTGATAGAAGAAAAGGGAATCGCCGGGATGGTACAGAAAGAAGGGATGGGGATTGATCGTTGACCAATATAAAAACTATCAATAAACTAGCCCAGGTTCTTTATTTTTTTTCTAATATTTGGTTTTTAAAATTTTCATACAAATTCAAAATTTGAACTGATTTTTTTTTCATCATCATAAATGATTGAAGTTTTTTTGGTATTTTAATATCAGTATTTAAGGTTGGTTTAACCACATTTAGAAATTTTGCTGGGTGAGCTGTCCCCAAGAAAAACCCTTTTTTTTCAGAATGACTGTTTAAATAGTTCATAAGGCCTAAATATCCGACAGCTCCATGAGGGTCAACAATATAATTAAACTTTGAATACATTAATCGCATGGCTGATTTAGTTTCCACATCAGTAAAATAATATCCAATAATTGCATCTTTAACTTTATCAAAGGAATGATGAAATAAGTCAAGAATGCGTTCGAAATTGCTGGGATTCCCTACGTCCATAGCATTTGAAATTGTTTGAACAGAAGATGAAGGTAAAAACAACCCCGTTCTTAAATATTCAGGAATGATATTATTTATATTTGTAGATGCGATGAATTTTTTAACCGGAAGCCCCATTTTCATAGCTATGATTCCGGCTGTTAAATTACCAAAATTCCCCGAGGGAACAGAAATCACTACATTTTCAGTGTTTTTCAATTGGGAAAATGCGTACACATAATAAAATGTCTGGGGAAGCAACCTTCCAATATTGATGGAATTTGCAGAAGTGAGACGAAGTGTCTTATTTAATTCTGCATCCAGAAAGGCGGTTTTTACTAATTTTTGACAATCATCAAAACTTCCATCCACCTCAAAAGCAGTGATGTTTTTTCCAAGAGTTGTGAATTGTTGTTCCTG
>CAZBBE010000169.1:0-2833 GCA_964489755.1 uncultured bacterium
CCCAACACAAAGCTTGAGAAAATGTATTTTCAATTCCGTGACTGGCTTTGGCATTTTAAGGTTGAGCCAGCTATTGAAAACCTTAGGCTCATGGATTATGATATTATTCATCTGGAGTGGGGGCTGGAATTTTACCGAGACGGACGATTTGTAGATCGATTAGTAGAAGCCGAGAAACCAATCGTTTGTACCTACCATGGGCAGGATATGAGAACCAGGGGAGTGATTCACAAAATTGATAAAGTAGCCGGATTAAACGTTACCAACGAGTTGGATTTATTAAAAAAGCACCCCAGTATTTACTATCTATTCCTACCATTTAACACAAATCAATTTTCACTGGATTTTTTTGTGAGCGATAAGATACGCATCTGTCACAGTCCAACCAACCGTTACTACAAAGGAAGCGAGACGATTATTCCAATATGTGAAACAATTGCCAATGAGAATAAAAATGTTGAATTCATTCTCATAGAAAACCAACCATACGATGAAACTCTCAGGATTAAGCAATCGTGTGATATTCTGGTGGATCAGGTGCATAATCGTGGTGGTTGGGGGTATGGTATGAATTCGATTGAAGCTCTATCCATGGGATTATGCTGTGTAACTGAACTGATTCCTGAGTATGTAGATTTTATTCCTGATAATCCGTTTGTAAATGTGACTTGTGACACTTTGAGTGATAGACTAAAAGAATTAATTGAAAATCCAGATAAAATTTTGGACCGTAAAAAATATGCAAGGGAATGGGTTATTAAATATCACGACCTGCATAACACTGCAGATGTTCTCTATGAATATTACAGTGAAAGAAAATGGGTCTGATATGAAACTTAATGTTGTTTCATTTGATATCCCTTATCCTCCTGATTATGGTGGTGTTATTGATATTTACTATAAGATAAAGGCATTAAACAGTGCGGGGATTAAAATCCATTTACATTGTTTTTACTACGGGCGAAAAAAGTCATTTAAATTAGAATCTATTTGTTCAAATATAAATTATTACCGCCGATATAGAAACCCACTCCATTATTTTTCAAAACAACCATTTATTGTTAGGACGCGTACTTCAAAGCAATTAATAATAAACCTACTAAATAACGATAGTCCGATTCTGTTCGAAGGACTTCACTCGTGTTTTTACTTAACAGACCCACGTTTGAAGAACAGAAAAAAGATAGTTCGTACCCACAATGTGGAACACAACTATTACAATAAAATAGCTCAAGCAGAACCGAATTTGTTTAAGAAGAAATATTTTATATCTGAAGGTAGAAAGCTTAGAGAATTTGAAAAAAGGCTTGAACAGGCCGACATCATTGCATCAATTTCAGAAAGCGACACAGCGTATTTTTCATCCATGTATTCAGGAGTTGTTCATACTCCCGTTTTCCACGGTAATGAATCTGTGAATATAAAAACAGGTAAAGGTGACTATGCTCTGTATCATGGAAATTTAGCCGTACCTGAAAATGAAAATGCGGCATTGTACCTTGTTCATAAGGTATTTAACGACATTAACGTTAAACTTATTATTTCCGGTAGGAAACCATCTAATAGGTTATTAACCGCTGTAAATAAAACTTCAAATGTTTTAATTGAGCCTGACATCCCATCCGCAGATTTGATTAACCTAATTAATAATGCACAGATTAATATTTTACCAACTTCTCAATCCACAGGAATAAAATTAAAACTGATAAACACGCTGTACAATGGACGGCATTGTATTGTTAACTCTAAAATGATAACCGATAAGGGAATAGATGAATGTTGTATAGTAGCAGACTCTGCTGAACAGATGAAGAAAGCCGTATTAGAATATGCCAACCGGGAACTGAGCAGCAAAAATACCATAAATCGTATAAAAATCTTAGAAAATAATTATTCTAATACAAAAAATGCTGATAACCTTATTTCTAAAGTGTTTTAATAAAGAGGAATAACAACCATACTTTCTTAACCGTGGTGAACTGCATGGTAGTTCATTTAGCTGGTGTCTTGGATGTTTCGTTACTTGCCATTTTTGGGAAATAGAATTCTGATTTAACGAAACCCCAATTTAATGGATCTGCATATAGATCCCCTAAACGTTATGACTGATCAAATTTATTATACAACTTTTGGAGTAATTTAGAAATAATTATTCTAATTGAATTATAAAATATTTTGTGTAAATTTAACAAATACTCTGAGATAAACTCTGAGCACCAAACATATAAAATGCATTAGATTTGGAAAAAAGTGGGGATATGTGTCCCCGTTTTTTATTTACTACACACAAACCAAGGAGGTACACTTATGGCAGATATAAGTTCAACCGTAGAGAATGTAGTTGGCGGAATTGTAAGCTTGATCAAGGGTCTCATCGTATTATTCGTTTTTGCGAATATCATTTATGATACTGGATATGATCCGGTTTACGGAATCATAAACCTAGTTGATTCATTCATGGGCGGTGGTTTTGCCGGACTATTAGCGCTTCTGGTTCTCGTATCATTTTTATAGAGGCAGCCTGCCCGAATAATGGACGAAACCATGAACTTAAATTATCCCATCTGGAGGCAAAATGAAAAACGCACTTGACTTTCTCAATAAATGGCTAGGTGAACTCACTGAAATATTGAAAATACTGATAGTGGTGGGCGTATTGGTTGGCATATTGTTCGATGACGTTTTTGGAGTTATCGGAGGGATAGGGGCCATTGCTGGCCAGTTTGGAGATGGAGGATTAGCGGGACTCCTTTCTCTGATGATTGTATATATGTGGTACCAGAAGAAATAACCCGAATCCCATACTGATGAACGCCCCGGAAACGGGGCGTTC
>CAZBBE010000170.1:0-2832 GCA_964489755.1 uncultured bacterium
TAAAGAAAGAGAAATTACAGGTGCGGTAATAGACCGCCCATAATTGAAACTCTTACATAGACTTTTTTCGTATTAAGAAAATCAATGTGAGCGCTGGTAATAAATTAAGAATCAATAAAAACGCCGGAATACCCCGGCGTTTTTTTATACCAAGAATTCAGTCTGGTTTTACCATGATCGAGCTTATTGCCGTAATGGTAATTATGGCAATATTAGCCAGTTCAACTATTGGCAGTTATTCCGGGTTTAATACATCTTTACGACTTTTTGAGGAAGTGCGCGATATGTCGCGTAAAATTCAATATGCCCGCGATTACTGCATTGCCAGAAATCAAAGTTTCATCTTAAAAGTGGATGATAATGCGACCCCATCCACTTATAGTCTTTTTTATAATAATACTGATACAGACTTGGTGTTACCCGATGAGAGCAGTAATTCATTTACTCTTCCCGGGTATGCTGATATTACATCTAAAGAAAACATACATGACGACAATGGTTTAGTATTTGACGCCCTTGGGGAACCACAGGTTACTGCTAATGCAAGCATAGTATTTGAGTCCGGCACCCACACGATTGTGGTTGTTACGCCTACGGGCTACACCTATCTGGAGTAAAATGCGCGGCAGCTCAGGTTACGCAATTGCCGAAGTGCTGGTTGCAGTGGTTATTATATCGATTTCTTTTATCGAGTTATCAGGCGCTATAAGCAAAATTATGCGCGCCGCGAATCAAACCGTCTTAATAGGAAAATCAATTAGTGTGGCGCACAGTACTGTGGAAGAGGTAATGGCTCAGTCTTTTGATGCCAAAGGCAGTGAAGCTGGAGGTTATGTTCTTGATTTCGATGGGACTGATGATTATGTGGAGATCGCAGATAATCCTAGTTTGGATTTTGGGTCTTCAACTGATTTCACTATTTCGTTTTGGGCGAATCCTTCTACATGGGTTCAGGAAGGCAAATATATAATTGACAAAACAGATGGAGAGGTGGGTTATTCAATATCAATTGCAACTAATTTGCGTTTACAGTTTAGCATATCTGCTGTAGATGTTAATACAGCAAGTAATGCTTTGGACGGTTTAGAGAATGAATGGCATCAATTTGAAATAACTTGCGATAGAAATGGAAATGCACAATGGTATATTGATGGCTCAACGTCTGGTAGTGCAGTATCTATCTCAGGAGCTGGTGATATAGATAATAGTAGTACACTGACGATTGGTTCCGAGAACACTCCGAGCCTGTATTTTGCTGGTGAAATGGATGAGGTGCGGATCTGGAACGATGTTCGTACACCCGCTGAAATTAAAACTGGCTATAATCGTAGTCTCTCTGATCCATATGAGGAAACAAACCTTAAGCTTTATTTGCGTATGAACAATGGATCAGGATCTATGGCTTTCGACCACAGTTCCAGTATGGCACATGGTACAATTAATAACCCTGATGACTCTGATATCTGGACTAGTCAATCCAGCAGTTGGTCAATTACACTGGGTAACGCAGGCGAAGCCAGCTGGTCTGAATACAATGATGTGGATGACTTTCATACTGTTTCCTTTACAGATACTGATTACAGCCAGTTAGGCGGTCGAATTTATGTTAAATATGTGGTTGTAGACCCCACATCGTGGGCTATATCTGATGCAGGCGAAGGGACTACTACTGATTATAAACAGATCACTGTAAAAATTGGTATCCCTGGTAGTACAGATTCCACTCAATTAAGTGCTATTAAATCTGCCAAGATTATTCAGAATTATGGACTTACGTACTCACCTTATGGTAATTAGATAAAATGAAATACTCAGTAAAGAAACTTCAAGGTGGATTCACTATGATTGAACTCATTGCGGCAATGGTACTGGTGGCTATTATGGCCCCCACTATGGGATTATTAGTTCAGAATGCCCTGCGATCCATGATGAATAATAACATCGCAATTCAGGCCACTGAGGATGCCGGTTATGTAATTCGGAATTTCACAAAACACATTGATGGTGTAAAACAGTTCACCGATGGGAGTTTAACAGATTCTACCGTGAGTTTCACAAGCTATGCCGATGATGATGTTTACGTATATCATTTCAGAGAGGGAGATCGTGATTTGATTTATTCCCGCACTGGGGGGGATCCAGAAACTACAGAAACAGGAGCGCTGGTAAAGGATATTGTTGTGGATTCAACTGCAGATATTTACAGTAAATTTATTTACCGAGGCCATGATAATTCTGATTTGATTGGTACTAGTAAAACCCCTACTGATGCTAATATAAAAAGCATTGAGCTAACCTTTGTTTTACTGCGTAATAAAGAAATCTATAAGTACAATATTTATGTTTTACCCGATAAAGAGGCACATATTAATTTAACTGGAATAGAGCTCTAAATAATGCGCTATAAAAAGACCCAAGAGGGAATGTTCATAGCACTATTTGCTTTGGCCACTGTTGTCATAATAGGAATTCTAGTCAGCTATATGAGTAATTGGGTTAATGACATGATCGCCACGCAAACACAAGTATTTTTCAGCAAGCAGGCCTATTGGAATACCTATTCTGGCATGGAGATAGCTACTTCAAAAAGAATCGCCAGTCTACATGGTGTACCATCTAGCCCCGACGTGAGTTTTGCAACAGGGAAAATTACCATCACTCAGGGGGCACCAGATGCGAATGGGTATTTAGGAGGCAATAAAGTCAGCACTATTACATCCACGGGAAGTGATTTGCGAGGACGCAGTCGAGCTATGAAACTTACAATTGGTGATCCTGCGGTGGACTATGCATTATTATTTGATGGAAATAATGATTATGTAACCATGGGAG
>CAZBBE010000171.1:0-2830 GCA_964489755.1 uncultured bacterium
GGAGGTGCATTCATTTCCAGAGCGTGGTTAAGTCAGAATGCTGAGAATACTATAGATGTACAATATTTTATTTTTTCGGTTGATAACATTGGATTAATTGTAACTGACTATCTTCTCAGGGCTGCAGAAAGGGGCGTCAAGGTTCGTATCCTGTTGGATGATCTCATGGTAGATGCTGATACTGATGATGTCTTAGCTCTGGATGCTCATCAAAACATATCCATAAAGATTTATAACCCCAATTTAAATATCGGAAAAAATTGGTGTGATAAAATTGTGTCCCTGTTTACCGATTTCAAGGGTATCAATCAACGTATGCACAATAAGACATTTATTGTTGATGGGAACGTTGCTATAACAGGAGGGAGAAACATTGCAGATGAATATTTTGATTACGATCATGAGTATAATTTCAGGGATAGAGATGTACTTTTAATCGGTGAGGTAAGTCATAATATCCAGGATTCATTTGATCAGTTTTGGAATGATGAAATAAGCAGACCAATCTCTGAATTGGTAAAATTATCAGATAAAAATTATGACTTTCAGTCAGTGTATAAAAGACTTCATGATTACGCATGCAACCCTGATAATTTTTGGCTGCAAATAAGAAACAGGATCAAGAATATTCCATCTACTTTTGAAGAGATCAAGTCTTCAGGCAAACTCATTTGGGTGGACAGTGTTGCATTTGTATCAGATATTCCGGGTAAGAATAATGAGGATAGAGAAATGTGGGGTGGAGGTATTACAACCACTGCCTTGATAGAACTGGTTGAACAGGCTCAAAATGAAATTCTTATACAATCACCCTATCTGGTTACCTCTGATTTGAGTTTGGGTTTATTTAAGAATGCAGGCATGCGTGGTGTAGAAATAAAAATACTAACCAATAGTTTTGCATCTACTGATAATATTGATGCTTTCAGTGGATATCAGCGAAATCGCAAAAGAATACTTGATACCGGAGCGCTCATTTTTGAGTATAAACCTGATGCACAGATTCGTAAAGAAATAATGTATAATGATCTACAGGCAGAATTAGATTACTCACCCATTTTTGCTATTCATGCAAAGTCAATGGTAATTGATAGTAAGATCACAGTAATTGGAACGTTTAATCTTGATCCCAGAAGCGCTAACTTAAATACCGAATGTGTTAGCATCATTTATTCGCATGAAATTGCAGAGAATGTCAGGTCATTAATGGAAAAGGAACTACAACCTGAGAATTCCTGGGAAGTTACCAAAAGTTTTAATCCGGATTCAGAGGTTGGAATATTTAAACGATTCAAAACATACATAAGAAGAATTATTCCCATAAGTATTTTATAAAATATTTTATACGATTTATTTCAATTGATTTTTATAGACCCAAATTTGATTACCTGATTCGCCTCGTTGTAAATAGGTGGGAGAGGAGTTAAATTGAATAATATTAATTTTCAAAAATATGAATTAAAGTTAAGGAATTATTATGAATATAGAAGAAAAATGTAAATTTCTTGAAGAACGTATTAGACGTTTGAACGAAATCGGTATAGCTCTCTCAACAGAGAAAGATACAGATAAATTATTTGAGCTGATTCTCGAAGAGGCAAAAAATATAACCAATGCCGATGGCAGGACACTTTATATGATAGATAATAACGGCAATTTAAAATTTGAGATTATGAGGAATGATTCTATGAAGACTGTTATGGGTGGCACTTCCGGGGTTAAAATACCTTTAGAACCGGTCCTCAAATACTTTGATGATGGAGAACCAAACTATAAGAATGTTTCTGCATACGCAGCATTAACGGGGGAGACAATCAATATAAAAGATGCTTATGAAGAAGAGGGTTATGATTTTTCCGGAGCAATAGGTTATGATAAAAGTTCAGGATACAGATCAAAGTCTTTTTTGACCGTGCCGTTGAAAAATCATGAAAATGAGATCATTGGAGTAATGCAGTTGATCAATGCCATTGATAAAAATACAGGTGAGGTCATTCCTTTTACTTCAGAAGTTCAGGAACAAGTTGAATCAATAGCATCCCAGGGTGCTGTTGCTTTGACCAATAAACGACTGGTGGAAGAACTGAAAACTTTGTTTGAATCTTTTATTAAACTGATCGCTACAGCAATTGACAGAAAATCAGAATACACAGGGGGTCATTGTGAACGGGTTCCCCTCATTACCATGATGCTGGCAGATGCAGTTGAAAAAGTGGATTACGGTAAGTACAAAGATTTTAAAATGACGGAAGATGAACGATACGAATTATTCATTGCAGGCTGGCTACATGACTGTGGAAAGGTAGCAACTCCCCCTCATGTTGTGGATAAGGGAACAAAACTGGAAACTATCACCGACAGGATAGAAACGGTAAAAACTAAATTTGAACTACTTCGCAGGGATGCGGAAATTAATTTCCTGAACAAAAAAATTGGAATGAACGGCAGTGTCAATGGGAAAATGGAAGAAATTGAAACTGAATATAAAAAACGACTGGATCAAATAAATGAGGATGAAGCATTCATTGAAAAATGTAATGTAGGGGGTGAATTCATGGAAAAGGAACTACAGCAAAGAGTCATTAATATTTCGAAATATGATTACAGTTTCAAAGGGGAAAAAATGCCGTTTCTCTCAGAGGATGAAGTGAGAAATCTGAATATTGCAAAAGGGACGTTATTACCTGAAGAAAGGGAAATAATCAACGACCATATTGTAATTACGATCGAAATGCTTGATCAACTTCCGTATCCTAAAAATTTGAGAAATGTACCGGAGTTCGCCGGAGGGCATCATGAGAAATTGGACGGAACGGGATATCCAAAAGGA
>CAZBBE010000172.1:0-2829 GCA_964489755.1 uncultured bacterium
ACCTGTAACGATGGATGTGCAGGAAATGAAGTTGAAGTAACCATCACCATTCTTACGGACAATTACGGAGGGGAAACATCCTGGAATGTTGTGGATGGTGATAATGGAAATGTATATGGAATGATGGCTGAGGCCGGTGGTAGTAATGTGCTCTTTTTCGATATAGGTCTGCCGGAGCAAACTTCTGAATACCGGAAAGATTCTTTCTCAGGTCACTTTATGCATACCGCCAGTGCTATGTCATTTGATAATCAAGGGTTTTTTGCCAACACGATTGATTGTCAGGATGGAAATAATAATTCAAACGGTTATTTTGCGGGACCTACTCTGTGGGATGCGGATCTGGATATTTACGCTATGGTGAATCAAAATGGTCCCCTTTTGGGAAGCCATACTGATATGCTCCATCAGAGTCCCTATGGAGTAGGAATAGAATATGCCGGAGAAGGAAATAAGTACTGGGTTTTCGATGGGTTTCACTCAGCTATTGTTAAATATGATTTTCAGAACCCACATCAATATGGCGGGGATGATCATTCTGACGGAAGAGTTTGGAGATATGGAGAAGTTACAGTTTCTAGAGAGCCCGGGGTCCCCAGCCACATGGTTCTGGATGAAACGACTGACTGGCTTTATATAGCCGATACTGGAAATTCAAGAATTATCAGGTTTAATGTGAACTCCGGTAATTTTGCTTACAACTTGTCCCCTTATGGTGAACAATTATCCCAATATTGGATGATGGAAAATGCCGAGTGGGAAGTCGTTATAAATACCGGATTGCAAAAACCGAGTGGAATTGATGTTTATGAAGACAGGCTGATCGTGGGCGATTTTGAAACGGGGGAAATTATTATTTATAATATTTCAGGAGATTCACCAGTGGAAGTAGGACGATTTGAAACAGGATATGAAGATAATCTCATGGGTTTAGTGGTAGGTCCCAATCAAAATATTTACTATGTAAATTATCAAAGAAACGAATTGATTCGAGTCGAACCTCAGGGTGTGATTGACCTGACAATCCCATACTTTGAAGGTTGGAACCTGGTTGGGCTTCCGCTGGAAGTGGAGAATCCCGATTATGAATTAATTTATCCCGATGCAATTGAAGAAACGCTTTACTCATTTAGTGATGGATATACTTTAGAAGATGAACTGGTTACGGGAGTCGGTTACTGGCTCAGGTTTCCTGAGGAAGGGTACAGTATAATTTTAGGTGTTCCGTTTAATGAAGTCTTAGTGTCTCTGAATGAAGGATGGAATTTAATGTCTGGAATTTCAACGACCACATCCATTGAAAATATTTATGATCCTTACGATATTCTTATATCTGGTACAATATATGAATGGAATCTCGGTTATGTACAGTCGGAAGTTTTGGACCCGGGAAAAGCCTATTGGGTCCGAACCAATGCCGATGGAATTATTACCATTCTTGATGGCGGAAATCAGAGGAATATAACTGAGAATACGTCACTTCTTGATAATCAATATTCATTTCGGTTTAAAAATGTAAATGGGTACGAGAGTACCTTGCATTTTGGCGTATCCATTCCTCAAGATGAATTATTGAGTTTTAGTCTACCTCCAAAACCTCCTGCGGGGGCTTTTGATGTCCGGTTTGATGGAGACATGAGAGTTGTTGAAAATGGAGGGAAGATCATGATCCAGAATCAGGAATATCCCATAACACTTTTCTATAATATTAAAAATGATGAAGAAAATCCCGCTAATTGGATATTAGTAAATCCATCCTCAGGTGATGAATATATTCTTACCGAAACAGGGTTTATTGAATTTACCTCACCCGTAAATGAACTCATATTATCTAAAGAGAATATTTTACCGTCTCAGTTTATGCTATCCCAGAATTATCCAAATCCTTTCAATCCTATCACCAACATTCATTTTTTCTTACCGGAAGAAAGCTATGTGACCTTAGCAGTTTACGACCTATCCGGGAGAATGATTATTAAATTGGTCAGTGAAAATATTGAGAGGGGCACCCACGATGTTATTTGGGATGCTAAGGATGAATCAGGAAATCCTGCGAGTGCTGGAGTTTATCTTTACCAAATTCAAACTGAATACTTTTCTCAAACGAGAAAAATGGTTTTATTAAAGTAAAAATTACACACTATTTTAGCGGGTGATCTGGTTATATTTTTTACTGGTATCCTCATGGATTTTTTGTCAGGAGAAAATCGCTTTTGTATCGGACAGAAGTGGTATTGATGAAATATATATCATGAATATTGATGGGAGTGAACAGATAAATCTTTCTAGTAATTTTCATGAAAATTGGTTTCCTGAATTTTCTCCTGCTGGCTCCCAAATTGTATTTGTTTCTCAACATCACCGAATAGGTGAAATTCAGATTATGAATACAAACGGAACTGGGAATTACCACTTGACTGAAGAAAACGGAGGGGATTATTCTCCCAATTTTTCTCCTGATGGGACTCAAATTGTGTTTGAAGCAAACCGGGATGTTGGAGAAAGTGAAATTTATATTATGGATGCGAATGGTGAAAACCAGACCAATTTAACAAATGACTCTGCGATCGATCAGTTCCCTCAATTTTCCCCGAACGGGGAACAAATAATCTTTATTTCCAATCGAGATGAAAATTTTGAAATTTATCTCATGGATGCAAATGGCGAGAACCAGACCAATTTAACAAATGATCCAGGAGATGATCTGATGCATCAATTTTCTCCAAATGGTGATCAAATTGTCTTTGTTTCTAACCGTGATGGAAATGAGGAAATTTATATCATGGATATAAACGGTGAAAATCAGTTGAACCTTACGATAAATGATGG
>CAZBBE010000173.1:0-2826 GCA_964489755.1 uncultured bacterium
TAACCGATTCTCGAATTATTTTTTGTCTATGGATTAATTCTTCATTTTTCAGGGATAACAATGCCTGAACACCAAAATCTTCCACACAAGCAGAAGCTAAGGCAGAACCAAGAATGAGGGATTCCGTTTCTCCCAATCCGGATGCCAATCCGGTAACGTATCCACCTCCAAACGTATCACCTGCACCGGTTGTATCAACTACGTTTTTCACGGGAAAGATGCCAACTGAAATTACATTTTTATTAGAAAATAAAACACAGCCTTTGGAACCCTTTTTAATGATTACCTTTTCAGGACCTAATTCCAAAATAATTTCTGCTGCCTTTTCCAAGCTCATTTGTCCTGATAATAATTCTGCTTCACTGTCATTAATTAATAAAATATTACATTTCCGGATCAAATTTAAAAGTTGATCCCGGGCAGTGTCAATCCACAAATTCATTGTGTCCACAATCACAATAGGATCCTCTTCCATTTGATCCATAACCGAAAGTTGAAGTTCAGGGTGAATATTAGAAAGAAAAAAATAATTTGAAATTCTACAATTCTGTGATAGTATCGGTGAAAAATTTTCATAAACTCCTAACTCCGTAAACAATGTTTCCCGGTTATCCATTGTATGGTCATATCTTCCGCCCCACCTGAATGTGCTGCCATTTACTACCTGAAAATCAGATAAATCAGCAGAGTATTCCCGGAATATTTCAAACCCTTCTTGCGGAAAATCATTGCCGACAACTCCTACAGGATAAACCGGGCTTGACCTTCCTGCAGAAACGGTTGCATAGGTTGCTGAACCACCAATTAAGTTTTTTCTCCGGTCAAAGGGTGTTTCAATTGTGTCCAGTGCAACAGAACCCACAATAGATATGGAATGAGAAGACATAAGCTCTAAATTTAACCGAAAATTATAATTCTATTCAAATAGATGTCATGAGAGTTACTTTTATTTGATTCTTGCAATATCATTTAAATTCGCTTTAATTTGTTCATTATGCGTAAAAAGACTTTTGCTATAATTACTGATATTCATTCCAATACGGAATCTCTAAAATCAGCGCTTTCAATCATAGCCGAACGGGATGATGTGGATCAAATCATGTGCCTGGGAGACTGTTTCCCTCTCGGTCCTAACCCTGAAGAAGCGATGGAATTATTGACATCCATTGAGGATTGTATTTACATCCGGGGAAACCATGATCGCTATATACTTGAACGATTGTGGGAACAGGAACTACCCTCCCTGGAAGGAATGAATCCAGATGATCCCATTTGTCAGGAGATTGTTCAGAATATCAAATGGGCGGGAGACCAGGTAGGTGAAGAAGGGATCAAATTTATTAAGTCCATGCATGTAGCCCATCGGGAAATTATTGGTAATACACTGGTAGAATTTACTCATGCCTGGTATCAACGGGATGATCAGCCACCTACAATTGAAGAAGCGTCCACTTGGAAAGACCATGTATATGCAAAGAACAATCACCTCAACCAATTTATCTTCATTCATGGACATACACATATTCCCCGGTATGATGAGAAAGATAACCTGCTTATCCTGTGTCAGGGAGCAACCGGGATTCCCTTCGATGAAAATACTTGTGGTTCCGTTGCTTTTTTAACGGTTGGAGAATCAATCAAATGGGACGTAAATCGTTATGAATACGATACCGAAAAAACAATCATGCAATTAGAAGAAAGACAACCGCCTTTTTATAAAAATTTGCAGAATACACTCCGGTACGCTTCCATTCGAAACGATATCTGATATATTTTTAATATTCCTTTAAAGCTTTCCTACGTCAATGTATTATTTTGACCATTGTGCCACCACGCCTCTCCATGAAAGAGTGACGGAGGTAATGCAAAAGACCGAATCCGAACATTTTGGAAATCCCAGCAGTACCCACACATGGGGACAAAAATCAAGAAGTATTATTGAAACTGCCCGGAGTCAAATGGCTGACTCAATAGGATGTGATCCTTATGAAATCATTTTTACGGGAGGTGGAACTGAATCAAATAATCTGGTCTTGTACAATTTAATCTACGAATCAAAAAACCATGTAATCACTTCTGCAATTGAGCACCCAGCAATATTAAATGTTTTAGACCGGTTGAAACAATTTGGAATCGAAACAACCATTCTCAATGTGGATAAAACCGGAATGATTAATCCTTCTCACCTCAAGGATACCATAAGAAAAAATACAGGGTTAATTTCAATTATGTATGCTAATAATGAAACAGGCGTAATTCAACCTATTTCGAAGTTGTCTATTATTGCCCGGGATCATTGCATTCCATTTCACAGCGATGGAGTGCAGGCATTAGGAAAAATTCCTGTTGATGTTTATGATACCGGAGTAACGATGATGTCATTTTCAGCTCATAAATTCTACGGACCAAAAGGCGTCGGTGCATTATTTATCAAAGAAAACACTCAATTGAGGTCATTCATAATTGGCGGAGGACAGGAACGTAATCTTCGAGCTGGAACAGAAAATGTCCCAGGAATTGCAGGAATGGGAATGGCAGCAGGAATGGCAAAAACGGAATTAAGCGGAACAGAAACTCATCTGAAAAATCTGGAACAAATATTCAAATCATCCATAATAAAACGTATTGAAACCCTCATATTTAACACAGCCTCTGAACAACTTCCCGGAGTGATCAGTGTGACCATCCCTTCTACAGATAGTGGAAAACTCATTATTGGACTGAGTCGAAGAGGGATGGCAGTTTCCAGCGGGTCTGCCTGTTCATCTGGGACAGTGAAACCTTCCCATGTTTTAAATGCAATCGGATTAAGTAATGAAATGAACA
>CAZBBE010000174.1:0-2775 GCA_964489755.1 uncultured bacterium
ATTGCATTTAAAAATTTCAATTGAAAGACTCCAGCGAAGGTTTAATATCAAAGTGGATCTCATTCCACCAAAAATTCCTTACCGTGAAACCATTCATGGAAAAGGAGAATCCAAATACAGACATAAGAAACAATCCGGTGGAGCCGGGCAATTTGCTGAAGTGTGGATGCGAATTGAACCCAAGCCTAGAGGTGAAGGATTTGAGTTTACTGAATCACTTCGTGGTCAGAATGTAGACAGAGTGTTTGTTCCTTCGGTAGAAAAAGGGGTGAAATCTGTTTTGGAGGATGGTGTAATTTCTGGATGCCATGTAGTAGACGTAAAGGTGGATTTTTATGATGGAAAACAGCATCCGGTGGATTCGAAAGATATTGCGTTTCAAACCGCAGGGAAACATGCATTTCGGGAATCTTTTTTAAGTGCCAGGCCGGGGTTATTAGAACCAATCTGTAAGGTGCAGGTTAAAATGCCGGAAGAATACATGGGTGATGTTATGGGTGATATTTCTGGAAGACGAGGAAAAGTAATGGGGATGGAAACCGATGGAAAATTTCAAATTGTCAATGCTCAAATTCCTCAGGCAGAATTGTATAATTATGCCAATACTATTCGGTCACTCACCGGTGGACGGGGACTTCATTCGGAAAAATTCAGTCATTATGAGAATATGCCTAAAGACATTGAGAAAAGAGTCATATCTAAATATAAAAAAAGCCGGGAAGAAAATTGATATACTTCTGTTTTCAATATAAATGAAGAAACTTTGGGCGCCTTGGCGGATAGATTATATTCGGAGCAAAAAAGATGAAGGGTGTATATTTTGTGATAAACCTGAGATGGAAGACAGAAGCGGGCTCATACTATTCAGAGGTAAAAATTCCTTTACTTTAATGAATTTGTACCCTTATACAAACGGACATCTCATGGTGGCTCCGTTTCGCCATATTGATTCATTCGGAGGAATAAATCAGGCAGAAAGACTTGAAATATTGGAACAGATTGACCTATCTATTGATGCATTGTCAAACGTTTTGAATCCAGATGGATTTAATATTGGCGCAAATTTAGGGGAATCAGCAGGAGCAGGAATTAAAGACCATATTCATTTTCACGTGGTGCCCCGCTGGAAAGGTGACACAAATTTTATGCCCGTTTTAGGGAATACAAAAGTGATGGTTGAAGGATTAGAAGATTCATGGGAAGAATTAAAACCTTTGTTTGAGGGAGAAAAACATGTTTGATTTTTCCCGTACTTGGCTTCCTTTTATCTATCTTTATGGAGTTGGTGGAATAATATTTTTACTGGGGATGTTTTTGGTACTAAAGTCGGATTCTTTGAATTTAAAACGAAGACATCATCGCATCTGGTTGTTTATTCTCTTTTTAGGTTTTGCTTGGTATGTGGTGATACACAGCACAGTTTCTTTGGCAGCTCTCGGGTATAAAAGTGCATCAGCTATTATCGTTCTTCTATTTTTCTTTGTAATGATATTTCTATATTTAGTTATTACATCTATAAATCGGACTGACTCTGCATGATACAAACTTCTCCAATATTTTGGGTGATCATCTTTGGTTACTTTATCCTGATACTTGGCTTTGGATCTTATTTTTCCAAATATAATCGGACCACCACAGATTTCTTTTTTAGCGGAAGGAGGTTTTCCTGGTGGCTCATTTCCATGTCTATTGTTGCAACGGGAGTAGGCTCACACAGTTTTCTGAAATATTCAGCAAAAGCATACCAACATGGTTTCTCATCTACCATGACCTATATGAACGACTGGTTTTTTGTCCCTTTCTTTTTGTTCGGATGGTTGCCCATTGTTTATTACACGAAGATTCACTCCATTCCCCATTACTTTGAACGGCGGTTTAACAAGGGAGTAAGGGTTTTAGCAACCTTTGCGATATTAGTGTATATGATTGGTTATATTGCTATTGGCTTCCTGACCATGGGAAAAACGCTCGAACCCATATTAGGTTGGAATCTTTACACAATAATTATGGTTGTTGCCGTTATATCAGGAATATATATCACTTTTGGTGGGCAGACAGCTGTTATTTTTACTGATCTTGCGCAGGGTTTTATTCTTCTGATTGGTGGGATTTTTGTTTTTATACTTGGGATTCAATATGTGGGAGGATTTGGTTCATTCTGGAATTCTCTTTCACCTGAGTTTAAACTTCCTCTTGCCCATTTTAATCAACCATCAAACTTCAATTTTGTAGGAATATTCTGGCAGGATGGGGTAGCCGGTTCCGTTGGTTTCCTTTTTATGAATCAGGGTTTGATTATGCGTTTTATGGCAGCAAAGTCTGTTGAGGAGGGTAGAAAATCAGTGGCATTTAATGTATTATTTCTGCTACCGATTTCCACCATCTGTGTTTCTAATGCCGGTTGGATCGGGCGTTCAATCAGCAAGCTCATGCCAAACACATGGGACGCTACCGTTAAAATGGACCATATTTTTACGTACGTTGCAAGTCTTATCACAACTTCTGAGGTTATTTTTGCTTTTATTATTGCAGCTGTTGCCGCTGCGCTGATGTCAACTGTGGATACTCTGATAAATGCTGTTGCTGCTGTTGTTGTTAATGATGTTTATAAGCCTATTGTCAAGGACCGGAATGATAAACATTATCTAAAGGTAGCTATGATTGTTTCTGCGGGAGCAACTGTATTAGGAGCTTCCAGTACCATATTTTTTAATAATTTCCCTACTTTATATGAGGCTCATGGATTCTTTCATAGCACTGTGGTTCCACCCTTGG
>CAZBBE010000175.1:0-2743 GCA_964489755.1 uncultured bacterium
AATGCTACAGGATTCAATAAAAACAGGAATGGTCATTGCCGACCAATTACGTCAAACAGGATTTCGAGTGAGGATAGACTCCCTCCGCCGCAGTATGAAATCACAATTGAGAGAAGCCAATAAAATGGGTGCCAGATACACAGTAATTTTAGGTGAGGAAGAATTAAAAAGGAAAGAAGTAACCATTAAAGATATGGATACAGGAGATCAAAAAACTATTGAGATTGATTCTATCCTAACATTTTTTCATAATTAATTTCTTTAATAAAAAAATGAAATGAAAATATGTTTTATTCCCCGTTCAATAAATTAAATTCTTTCCATCAATCAGAAATATTCTGATTTGAATCTCAAAAAATAATAAACTTTATCTCTCATTTCAGTTAAATAAAGAATTATTATATGGAAACAAACAATATGAATTTTACTAAAAACTTAGAACATTTTATGGAGATATTCAGCGGTTGGATATCTATGCCTCTAACATTTATTTTGATTGGAACAGGATTATTTGTAACCGTATCACTGGGATTCATTCAAGTTCGCAGGTTGAAACATAGTTTTGATGTTGTTTCAGGAAAATATGATAATCCTGACGATGAGGGCGATGTCACACACTTTCAAGCGTTATCCGCTGCGTTGTCAGCTACAATCGGTATCGGAAATATTGCCGGTGTTGCATTAGCAGTGCGTCTCGGAGGACCTGGAGCTCTTTTTTGGATGTGGGTGACAGCTTTGTTTGGAATGGCATTAAAATATGCAGAATGTACATTATCTCACAAATATAGAGTGATCCATGAAGATGGGTCTGTATCAGGCGGTCCCATGTATTATATTGAAAAAGGACTTGGTCCAAAGTGGAAACCTCTTGCGATTTTCTTTGCCACCTGCGCTGTTATTTGTTCATTTTGTACAGGCAATATGAATCAGGCCAATACCATTGCCCAGACATTTGCCTCTTATAACGTTCCAATTTGGATATCAGGAGCATTCATTGCCTTTATGGTTGGCTTAGTGATAATTGGTGGAATCAAACGAATTGCTGCTGTTGCAAGTCGTATTGTACCCACAATGGCTGTATTGTACGTATCAGGTGCATTGTTGATTCTTCTGGTCAATTATCAAAATATAATACATAGTCTGGAAAGTATATTTCGTGAAGCTTTTTCCCTTAAATCAGGTTGGGGTGGTTTATTCGCAGTCATCATGTGGGGTGTTCGCAGAGGTTTATATTCAAATGAAGCCGGACAAGGCTCTGCCCCTATCGCTCATGCTGCTGCCAAAACAAAGGAATCTGCAAGAGAAGGTGCAGTCGCAATGATGGGTCCATTTATTGATACAATTATCGTATGTACAATGACCGGTCTTGCTATTCTTTCTACTGGTGTGTTAGAATCAACTGATCTAACGGGAGCGCAACTTACACGAGAAGCATTTAGACAAGGATTTACCTTTGCCCCTGAGCTTGGCAGTCTTATCGTAAATTTTTCTGTATTATTATTTGCATACACTACGATGGTTGCGTGGAGTTATTATGGTGATCGTTCAATTGAATATCTCATAGGACCAAAAGCAATTAAACCTTATAGATGGGTCTATGTGTTTTTCAACTTTTTAGGTGCAATCCTTCCCCTCTCATTCGTTTGGAATTTTGGAGATATTGCACTGAGTCTGATGACAATTCCTAATCTGATTGGAGTACTCTTTCTAACTGGAATTCTTAAAAAAATGACAAAAGAATATTTTGCAGTGGAACACAAACCATATAAATAAAACTTAGGATTATTGTCTCAATATAATCAAACTATAGAAGTAGCAAAATATGCTGCCCATTCATCTGCAAAAATAATTTTTTATGCATTAGATCAGCCAAAAAATGTTAATTTAAAGGGGAACCTCAATTTGGTGACCCTTACCGATAAGGAATCGGAATTGAACATCAAATCTATTATATCTGGGGTATTTCTCGATCAAACAATTTTAGGTGAAGAAGAATTAAAAAGAAAAGAAGTAACCATTAAAGATATGGATACAGGAGATCAAAAAACTATTGAGATTGATTCTATCCTAACATTTTTTCATAATTAATTTCTTTAATTGAAAAATGAAATGAAAATATATTTTATTCACCGTTTAATAAATTAAATTCGCCGTCATTATGTCAGAAAAATCATTAATTATAGTAGAATCACCATCCAAAATAAAATCTATCTCCAAAATTTTAGGGGATAATTTTGACGTCATTTCATGTGTGGGGCATTTTAAAGATTTACCTGAAAAAGAATTAGCGGTAGATGTGGAAAATGACTTTGCCACCAAATTTGTAGTTCATCCTGATAAAATAGATTTTATAAAATCTTTAAAACAAAAAGCGAAATCTGCAGAAAAAGTATATTTAGCCACCGATCCGGACCGAGAAGGTGAGGCCATTGCTTTTCATTTATCACAGGAAGTACCAAATGCCAGTGTTGAAAGGGTCCAATTCACAGAAATTACCCGTTACGGTATTGAGGAAGGAATGAACCATCCTCGAGGATTGGATTATGACCTGGTGGAAGCACAAAAAGCCCGTAGAATAATAGACCGGCTAGTGGGATATAAAATTTCAGAATTATTACGGAGATCAATTCAAAAAACACTTTCTAATCTGAAAAAATCGCTCTCAGCCGGTAGAGTTCAATCTTCAACAGTAAAAATTCTGGTTGACCGGGAACGCCAACGAATGAAATTTAAAGATGTAACT
>CAZBBE010000176.1:0-2721 GCA_964489755.1 uncultured bacterium
AAGATGGAGTCGAAGTAGATGGTCTTTGGACTGAATTGGATGAAAACGAACCACTGTCCCCACGAAGTGTATCTGAGAAATTTATAGGAGATGTTTGTTTACCTGTTTTTATATCTTGTTTACCTGCTTTTGTATTTTTAGGAGTCGGGTTTTCGATGTATTTTTTGGGTATCTGGATTGTAGAACTGATCTTATAGAATCCATACACACCAAACACCCCGAAGGTCCCGTCATGCGACCCGCCTGGAATCTAATCATACTCTTCGGGTAAATCAGTGATGTTGTATTTTGCTTACGGATCAAATTTAGACAAGGCTGAGATGGCACGACGCTGCAAATCAGCCAAAGATGAAGGTGTGGCCTGTTTAAAAGGGTATCGCCTGGACTTTACCAGATATTCGGCGAATAGGGGTGGTGCAGTTGCCGATGTGGTGGAGGAGGAAGGTTGTGCGGTTTGGGGTGTAGTTTATGAAATAAGCGAAGAAGACTGCAGGAAATTGGACAGGTGCGAAGGTTATGACCCTGATAGAGCCAAAGGCGCCAATTCTTATAATCGAAAAATCATAGAAGTTTTTGAAAAGGGGAACTCGAACAAGCCCAAGAAAGTATCCATCTATATAGCGAACAGGGAGCCAGATCCAGGTCTTCCGAGTCAAGAATATCTGGATTATATACTCAGGGGGGCCAGGGACAGGTGCTCTGATTTTCCTCCAAGTTATATTGAAATGCTTGAGCAGGTTGAAACTTTATAATGGCCAAAAGGCATTCTGTGGTGGTCTCTTAGAGACATTGGTTAACATCGACGATCCAAACCCCAACTTTTCTCAACACCTTTTTAGTTTATCTTGATGACCTTCCTTGTATCAAAGTTTTATCCAGATCTTTATACAACTGGACCCCAGCAGCACACTCATTCTGAATTCTTTTATATATATCTTGTGCAATGGTTTTTATCGCGTTTCTTTCATCACTTGTAAGTTCTGGATATTCCCAGTTACGAATATGTTCTGATATTTTGGATTTTCTTTCTCTAAAAGTCGTTATATCTTCTTGCGGCCTCTCATCTTTTTTTGAAACTCAGTAAGAACTGCTTTCCCATACACATCTTTTTCTTCACCCAGTTCAGATTCTCTGGAGGGCAGATCACTTATCGCCTCTTCACAGCTTACATAAGTTTCTTGGTTGTAGCTGGGTGCGGGAAAACGGAAATACCCCATTTCCTCCTTGAGACCCACTATGAAGAATCGTTCTCTGAATTGCGGGACTCCATAATCAGACGCTTTCAGCAGGGACGCATTTGGATTATATTTCAGACATTTTATTCGACTGCAGATCTCGCTGACAATCGCGCCATTATAAAGCCCCTTCATCCCTTTGACATTTTCTATAATGAAAGCACTCGGCTTGAAATGCTTTACTGCCTTCAGCACTGCAAGGTAAAGGCTGTTCCGGGGATCATCAAAGTTTCTTGGACCGGTTAAAGAAAACCCCTGGCACGGGGGCCCCGCAATGATCACATCTATCTGCCTGTTATTTAACTTTCCCAGAAGATTCTTTAACCAGGATGACTCTGATAAATCCATGTTTAAACTCAGCGTCTTTGTGAAATTCTTCTCGAGTGTAAAAAGTGCTTCTTTGTCATTGTCAATGCCCGCAATTATATCGAAGCCGGCCTGTTGAAACCCCAGAGCAAACCCGCCGCAACCACAGAAAAGATCCAAAGCCACAGGCTTCTCAGCACGTTTTTTATCTGATTTAACAGTCTTTATTTTGTTACGATTTTTACTTTTTTTACTGTTTTCCGATGAAAAGAATTCAAGTTGTTTCATATTGATCAGGTTATGTTGAATTAATGTGCCTGAGGACAGTCTGTATGTTTTTCAGGGAGGGTATTAAAGATCCGGGATTGGGTTTTTACCTAGAAATCTACCCACAGCCTTGGTCAAAGTATTTTTATTTTTTGTTTCACATTCCCATATTATTTTCACTTTCCAACCCAGCTTTTTTAGTTCTTTTATAACATTTTTATCTCTTGAAATATTTGACTCGAACTTTCTCCCCCAAAACTCAGCTTTACTCTTGGGTGTATACGAATATTGACAATTCTTGTGTCTATGCCAGAAACACCCATGGACCATAATTATAGAAGAATACCTTGGAAGAACGATGTCGGGTGTTCCGGGGAGATCTTTGCGATAAAGACGAAACCTATAACCGAGCTCATGGAGTAAGGATCGTACCGTTTTCTCAGGTTTGGTGTCACTTGACCGAATTTTTGCCATGTTCCAACTGCGTTTGGCGGGGGTCAGATGATCCATATTACAGTATGTTTTTTTTAGTATTTAATCTGGTAAATGAAAACGCTTTTGTTCCGGCGAACAGCTATGGCTCAATAGATTGATTATAGATAAATTAACTGTCAATGACAAAACTAGAAATTGCCCTAAATGTGGCTCGGACAAGGTAATACCCATCGTTTACGGTGAAATGGTTGACTCACCGAAGGTTATTCAACAAGTTGAAGATGGTGAGTTTGACCCCGGGGGCTGCTGTGCCGATAACGATTCTCCAAAGTGGAAGTATCGAGAATGCGAGGAAAGGTTCGGAAAGATTGATTGGGCATAAAAATGAATTATGGGGTTCGGTTACTTGATTTCTTAGCTGTGGATCTTATAACGAATATAGAGAGGGTTTGAACAGAACACCTCGCCTGAGCCCCTC
>CAZBBE010000177.1:0-2610 GCA_964489755.1 uncultured bacterium
TTGCAGATTTCCTGGAAGAACTCATTATACACGGTACGGACTTCTTTTACAAGGGCTCAGGAGCAAAATTAATTCTCGAAACTTTTGGTCAGAAAGGGTTGCTCACACCAGAATGCCTCGCCAACTATGAGGTAATTGAACGAACTCCATTGAAGATTGATTTCCATGATAAAACTTTTTATACTAATCCTGTCCCTTCCATTGGCGGGACTCTCATAGCTTTTACACTGCAATTAATTGAAAATTCTCGATTTTCTTTTGATATGGATGTTCCGGGTTTAATTCACGCGATTCAGGTGACTGCCGTTGCAAGAAAAGAAGCATCCATTGATCCAAATGACAATTATCGAATCGCAGAGGTTTTGAATGAATCTGTTTTTGGAAAATTTCTTGAAAAATATATCTCACGAAGGACATTGGATAAAACCGAAAAAGATCTTCCTTCCAGCGGGGCCACCACTCAGGTCAGTATTATCGACAAAGCCGGAAATGCCGCCAGTGTTACTACAACCAATGGGGCAGGGTGCGGTTATTTGATACCTGAAATGGGAATAATGCTTAACAATATGCTGGGTGAAGAAGACCTGAATCCTTCGGGCTTTCACAATTTTGTAAGGCAGCAGCGCTTGCCAACGATGATATCACCTTCAGTAGTGATGGGAAATGATGGCCCTGAGTTGGTTTTGGGAAGCGGTGGAAGCAGCAGGATCCGCTCAGCAATTTTGCAGGTAATTTTAAATTATTTTATGAAAGAAATGAGTCTTAAAGAAGCCATAAGATCACCCAGAATTCATCTGGAAGGAAACGTTTTCCACTGGGAGCCTGGCATACAGATACCAAAAAGTAATGAGCTTCCTGACGGAATTCAATTTCATGAATGGGATGAACAGAATTTATTTTTCGGTGGTGTTAATGCGGTGACACCAACGGAAGCTGTTGGAGATATGAGGCGGGGTGGAACTGGAATAGTTTGCTAAATTAGTTTTCTTAGTAATAATGAAAGGAAAAATAATGAATATAAAATATATTATAATAATTTACTTTTCACTCTCGTTATTTTTTTCAATCGGCTGCGAGGATAATACATCCACAGGTGAAAATATAATTCCATCAGAAGAAATAACTCTGGAAACATGTGATGAGGATATCAATGATAATGCTCCGTTATTTTTCAAGAAATATTTTAAATGCGTGGATATTGAGCTAAACAATGACAATGTTATTATTTCCACCGATGGTGTCCCGCCCTTCCGTAGTTGGTATTTTTCTGATTCACACCCAAATCACATTGAATTCGAGAGTCAGGGTGCAGGGTATTATCCCAATCCAAATCAAATTTTGTCCCATAACATTGAGATATCCATTCCAATTAACCCAACTCCAAAAGGAATCCAAATCACAGAATCTGGAGTAGATGGTGTTGTAGGTTCAGATATCCATGAATTCGGTATGGGACCTGTGGGGGTTGCACTGGATGGAGTCTCCCTATTTAATCCTCTTGCTGCTCCGGGGGATGATATAGAAGATGAAAAATTCAGTTTCGATTATTACAGTGGACATCCAGAAATGAGCGGGATGTATCATTACCATACCACATCAAGGGGTCCATTGGAAGTATTGGAATACAAGGGACTCACCACAAATTCAACTCCCGGAAATGGAGAAATTGAAGTGTACGGAATCATGTGTGATGGTACTGTAATACTGGGATGTGTCGAGTTGAATGGCTCAGAGACAAACAACTCGGATTTTGATGCACAGAATGGACATATTCATGATTTAATTGATGTTGGAGGCACTACACATTTCACTGAACGGTACCACACCCACATATGCCTGGACCAGTTCCCTAATCACAAATTTACTCCTGAACTGCAATATTATGATGATTGTAACAGATCATTTTAATGGTAAGATTAGGATAGTTTAACAAATTAGAAATACTATTGAGTATTAATTTTCTGCAAAATTCTAATAAAAAATATCTGATGTGTGTCCTGAAGTCTAAATCTATCCGACACAGGCAAGTGAGTTTATGCTGACCAAGAGATTGTATTACTTAAATCATGTCAATAACGTAACAGATGCGTAAATTGAAAGTGCTGTTGAAATTATATCCTTAACCAAGAAAACTATGGCAATCAAAAACTATACATATTATGATTTTACACTGAGCATTTGTAGCATCTGCCTAGAGAGGATAGACGCAAAAATCGTTTTTCAGGATAATAATGTTTATATGCTCAAAAACTGTCTGGAGCATGGAACAGAGAAAACTCTCATTGCCACAGATATTGACTACTATAAAAAGACTCGTAACTACATCAAACCATCAGATCTCCCAAAAAAATTTAATACTGAAGTACACTACGGATGTCCATACGATTGTGGATTGTGCACTGACCACGAACAGCATTCATGTGTAAGCATTGTTGAACTCACGGATCGATGCAATCTGACGTGTCCTACTTGCTATGCGGGTTCGTCCCCCACTTATGGCCGCCACCGTACATTAGATGAGGTGAAGGTTATGTTGGATATTGTTGTTGAAAGTGAAGGGGAACCAGATGTCATTCAACTAAGCGGCGGCGAGCCAACCATCCATCCCCA
>CAZBBE010000178.1:0-2596 GCA_964489755.1 uncultured bacterium
GGGAGGAATTGAATATTCCCGTTTATTTGTACGAACATTCTGCTAAAACTCCTGAAAGAAAAAGCCTTCCGGTTATTAGAGATGGTGAATATGAAGGGCTCGCCCAAAAGTTGGCAGACCCGGAATGGAAACCAGATTTTGGCCCAGCAAAATTCAATTCAAGGTCAGGCGCTACAGTGATGGGATATCGTGATTTTCTCATTGCCTACAACATAAACCTTAACACCAAAGATACGCGTTTAGCAACAGACATCGCTTTTGAATTAAGAGAAAAGGGAAGGTCCAAGCGTACTTCAAATCCGGATTCTGCAAATCTATTGGATGGGGAAATTGTACGAAATGAGGATGGAAGTCCAGTAAAAGTACCGGGAAAGTTCAAGGATGTAAAGGCAATCGGTTGGTACATGGATACCTTCAATCGAGCCCAGATAAGTATTAATTTCAATAATTATAAAATATCTACTATACATGATGTGTTTGACACTGCCTGTGAATTGGCAGCTGAAAGGGGGATTCGTGTTACCGGTAGTGAGTTGGTTGGATTAATTCCATTGGATGCAATTATATTAGCGGGGAAACACTACCTAAAAAAGCAAAACCGCACTCGTGGAGTTTCGGAGAAAGATATTATTGAAACAGCCGTTCAATCCTTAGGGTTGAACGATGTGGCGATATTCAATGCTGAGGAAAAAATTATTGAGTATGCTGTTAAATCTGATAAGGGAAAATCAGTAAATATGTCCGATGAATCTGACAAGGAGAAGCTAATAAATATGTCTGTTACAGGGTTTACCGAGGAATTAGCCTCTAACAGTCCTGCGCCGGGAGGTGGGAGTGTTTCTGCTCTTGCGGGAGCCTTGGCAGCGGGACTCACATCTATGGTGGCAGCGCTGACCCATGAAAAAAAAGAATTCCTGGTAAAAAAACCCATAATGGAAGATGTCGGAGTTCATGCGCAAGGATTGAAGGATACATTACTTTACTTGGTGGATGAAGATACCAATGCGTTCAATGGGATTTTGTCTGCCATGCGCCTTCCTGCATCAAGTGATGAGGAGAAAAAGATTCGTAAAGAATCCATTTTAAATGCCAATCGTTGTGCTATTGATATTCCTTTAAAAGTGGCTGAAACTTCCTTTAAAGTGCTTGAGCTTTCTGATAAATTGGTCAATGAGGGAAATCCCAATTCCGTGAGCGATGCGGGGGTAGCAGGAGAACTGGCATTGGCTGCTGTACGGGGCGCATGTATGAATGTACAGATTAATCTGGCTGGTTTTTCTGGTGATGATTCTTTTGCAGAAAAAGCCGGTTCCCGTTCTGAGGAACTGATCTCAGATGCTGAAACATTTCATAAACAGGTTTTTTCAAATACTTTAAAAGTAATTGAGTCTTTGTGAGCAAGTCCATTCACATTTTATCTGAAGATATTCGAAATAAAATTTCTGCAGGAGAAGTGGTTGAACGACCCGCCTCTGTGATAAAGGAGTTGATGGAAAACAGTTTGGATGCAGGTGCTACAGAATTGACCATCACGATCGAGAATGGCGGACACACACTCATTCAAGTTCTTGATAATGGAGATGGGATTGCACAGGAGGATTTGCCCATAGCTGTGCAAAGATATTCCACCAGTAAAATCAAGACGGCAGGAGACCTTTTCAGGATCAACACCCTTGGTTTCAGAGGGGAGGCTTTGGCGAGTATAGCATCGGTTTCAGAGATGGTCTTACATTCCTGTGATGGAACTCATTCCGGGGGAAAAGTCATCGTGAAAGATGGGACAATATCGGAAACCGAACCTGCCCCCGATATTGACGGTACTCAAATTTCGATCCGCAACCTATTTTATAATATACCTGCTCGTCGGAAATTTCTGAAATCACCAAAAGTGGAACTGCGCAAAATTGTGGCAACCATTCGTCAATTGTCTTTGGGAAATCCACACACCGATGTGACATTAATTGCTGATGGAAAAACCCTACTTCAAACTCGAAGTGAAGATTTATCAGATAGGATTAATTCACTCTTTGATCCCACCTATAGAGAAAACTTATTAAAAGTCACAATGGATAAGGGTGACTTTTTTATAGAAGGATTAATCGGAAATTTAAATTTGGTACGATCCAGACCGGGGGAACAGTTTATATTCCTCAACTCTCGATTTATCAAAGATCGGCTTTTGAATTCTGCTGTGTATTCCGGATTCAAATCTTTAATTAAAAGGGGTGAATTCCCATTTTTTGTTCTAAATATTTCCTTGCCAGTTGATCAGGTTGATGTAAATGTCCATCCCATGAAAACGGAAGTGAGATTCAAAGATGAATGGCGCATTTATCATGTGATTAAGGCAGCGGTAACCGAATCGTTGAAGGATATATTGGATACAATCCCCAACTTTGACAGGGGGGGAACTCCGTTTTCATTCGAATCTGGACAACAAAAAAAATTATTTTCTTTCAAAAACAATCCATCGAAAGAATTTGATGAAGTTTCTAATGGACATTATCATATGCCATTTTTAGGGAAAAGGGATCAAACTGAAGATCTTAAAAGGGCAAAAGAATACGCATCGGTCCTGGCAGAAAAACAAGAGGGA
>CAZBBE010000179.1:0-2559 GCA_964489755.1 uncultured bacterium
GAGGAATTGTGATTGTTCCGGCAGAACCCGAAAACACCCTCGCTAATTTTATCGAGAAGGCGAAGAAAAATATTGTTCTGATAGAAGCGGAAGAATGATTGGATAAATTTATGTCTGGCAACGCAAATCTCAGATGGTTTCTTCTAACACCGTTCTTTTTAGTATTATTTATTGTCATTACTTTCTCTACTGTTTCTTGGGCAGATGTTAATAGGGGTATTAAATTTTATGAATTAGGAAATCAGTTTCTGCAAAAAAGACAGTACAGCGCAGCAATTGATTACTTCAAACAATCTCTTGAAAATTTTAAACAGGCCCGCCACCAGATTGGGATTTCAGGAAGCCTGGTTGGACTTGCCCAGGGACACGCTAATTTAGGCCAAATTGATCAAGCAATAAAATTCTACGAAGAATCGTTAAGGATAAGTAGAGATATTAGAGATGAAGAAATGATCGCATCAAGTCTGACAGTAATAGCTTCGTTTTATAATGTTCGAGGTGATAATAAAAAATCACTAAAAAACTTCCGGGAAGGTTTGCTTATTTCCAGGAAACTTGGAAATAAAATGTTGGTTGCCGCAAATTTAATGGGCATAGGAACCATTTTCTATTCATCTGGAGATTTTAATAATGCCCTTAAAAATATTAATGAATCTTTGGTTATTTTTGAGAATCTTGGAAATGAATTGGGAGTGTTAGAAAATCTCATTAATCTAGGAGCAATCTATCAATCCACAGGAAAGAATGACAAATCAATCAACTCATACCAAGCAGCTCTCATAATTGGCAAAAGAATTGGACACGCTGAAGGAATTGCCAAATGTTTTAACGGCTTGGGTGTGGTTTACCGATCAAAGGGTAACTTATTTAAAGCACTCGAATATTTTGAAAAATCTTTAGGGATGTTTCGTGAGTTGAAACAGGAAGCCTCTATTGGGTTAGTTCTCCAAAACATTGGTACAATCCAACAAGCGCAAGGTCACTATGATAAAGCCATTGCATCCTATAAAGAATCATTGGCAATTAATAAGAAACTTGCCCAGCATTCAGTTGTTTCCAGGACCCTCCATAATTTAGCAACTATTTATCAATTAAAAGGCCAATTCGATGATGCTATCAAACTTTACGAAGTGTCTATTTCTCTTAAAAAGAAATTAGGGCAATCAGGGGATATTCCCGAAACCCTTGTAGCCATAGGAATCATATTCCGATCTAAAGGAGAATATGACAAGGCTTTAGAATATTTGGAAAGAGCACTGGAAGTTTCTAATAGCATCCATAACAAAGGAGATGCTGCGAACGCTCTTCAGAATATTGGTGGAGTTTTCTATTTATGGGGTGAATATGACAAGGCCTTAGAATATTACCAAAGCGCTTTGGACATTTTCAAAGAACAGGGAAATATTATTGAAGTGGCTAAAATTAATGGTGATATAGGATTAATTTATAAAACAAGAAAAAACTTTAATAAAGCTCTCGAAAATTATGAAAAATCTTTAGCTATTTTTAGAAAACAAGGTCAAATAAGAGAGGTTTTAATAGTCCTAAATAATATAGCTGAAATTCGTGTTTTTAACAGACAAGCTGAAATGGCGGAGCAAACTTTAGAGGAAATCCTTGTAATATCTAAAGAGTTAAGACTTGAGGAAAAAAGAGCAGGTGCGCTAACTACCCTGGCGATTATTTTAAGAATGAGGGGACAGTTTAAGAAAGCGTTATTAAATTATCATGAGGCTTTGGAGATTTTTAAAAACCTTGGATTAAAGGCAGAAATTGCCGCAACTTTACATAACATGAGCGCGCTTTATTATCAGTTGAACATATTTGACAAAGCAATTGAATATGCTGAATGGGCAGTAAATGTTAAGGAGAAATTAAGAGAATCAGCTACAGGAAATATTCGCCGAGACTACCTATCTAGTCAAATATTAACCTACCAGCTATTAATCTCATCCTATCTGCTAAACTCGGAACCTGCTAATGCGTTTGAAGCCATGGAGAAAGGCAGATCAAGGCTTTTAGCCGAGAGACTCGCGGATTCTAAATCAAAAGTAAAAGTTTCCTCGGTAAAATCTGTCCAAGATGAAATGGCAAGTTCGTCGGCTATCTTGTCTTACGCCAATTCGATATGGGCAAAAATTTCTCTTGTGGCATTAACCCAATCCAATATTCGTGGCCAGGAGATTCCAGCTGCAGGTGCTCTGGATTCGATTCTCAAAAAATACGAGGCCAGGATTCAAGCCATGACCGAGAATCAACGCGGAATCAAGGTTGTGAGTAAAGATTTAGAGAAACCGGTGTTGGACATGGCAGATAAGAAAAGTACCTTGGAGAAAACAATTAATTTTTACCGATTACTTCTTACCAACCCATCACCGGAAAACGATAAAGCCTTGCGGGAGATTGCCAGGGTTCTTTATGACCTTTTCATCAAGCCAATGGAAACTCATATTAATGACAAGAAGGAACTTATTATTATTCCAGACGGGATTCTTGGGTTTTTACCTTTTGAAACGCTCATTGACTCAGAGGGTCGGTATTTGGTGGAAAAGTATACGA
>CAZBBE010000180.1:0-2556 GCA_964489755.1 uncultured bacterium
TTCAGGAAATGGTGAAATTTTTCTTTCAGGAAACTAATATTTCCTTTTCCAATGAAGTATATTTCAAAGACTTATGTTAATATTACTAATATAATCAAATTAAATTCTTTCAATTCATATTAAAATAATCAGAGGGATATCATGACCAAACATAATTTTACATTTATATGCACTCTGCTTTTATTCAGTTGTGCTGCCAACAATCAGAGCGAGGACAGATTAACCCTTGGAACGGTGCAGTCACATGTTTCAAAAGGACAAAATCAAACGGACATATTAAAGAACCTTGGCTCACCCAATATCATCACAAAGGATGTCCAGGGAAGAGAGGTATGGACCTATGACCGTATCTCAAAAAAATCCAGTTCACGAGGAGGTTTCGGTTTCCTTTTGTTCAATCCCCTAACCTGGTTTGGCGGAGGAGCTACCAGTTATGGGGAATCCAGTTCATCTTCCAAATCCCTGACGGTGATTATTACATTTGATGATAATAAAAATGTCCTTGATTTCTCTTACCAAAGCCTGGAGTTTTAATTAATGTACAGATTCATCCATCCAAAGACCAAGATGGGGAAATTATTTCATTTTTTATTGGTCAGTTACTTGAGCCTATCGTTATTCGCCTGTACACCACCACGTCCTGAAAAACCGCCCTCTACCATTGCACGGGCAATGGAAACCCGGTCCTATTCCGGGGATTTGTCTAGAGTATTGAAAGCCTCAATCAATGCTTTGCAGGATATGAACTATACGATTGATGTCCTGAATTCTGATGTTGGATTGATCACTGCCAGCCGTACAACTGAGCAGGAACATGCAGTATTGGATAATGAGAAAGCAGCAGATGAACTATCCGGGTTTCAAAAGTTAGGAGTTCTTATTTTTTTTGCTGTTCTTCTAGCTGCAATATCCGGTGGGGAAAGTAGTAACAATGGATGGAACAGAGGTAATGATAAAGAAAAAGGTCCTGTTGTCTACAGGTATAGAGTAACGGTAAATCTGAATGAATTGAATCAAACTGAAACACAGATTAGAGTGAGCGCTACTGGTGAGTCTGAGCAGGATGGTTCCATTCTTCAGACCGGTGGAGTTCATGAACCAGAATTCTTCCAGAAATTTTTTGCAAATGTGAATAAAGCTCTTTTTCTTGAATAACCAACATCAAACCAGTAAATGTCCAATCGCAAGTAGTTATTTACAAGGATAAAACAAAATAGTTTTACTATAATAATCTTACTTTTACCACAAAACATCTAATCAATCTCATCTTAATTTTAGGGATTCAGTTGCATTCTTTTTAGACTATAATAACAAAATTATTTAGCAGTTTGCATTAACTATTCGCACTTAATTTCATTTTTTAATAGGTATGAAAAATTCAAAATTCAAAATTTTATTTGAGGCGGTAGATACATCCGTCGCAAAATGGGTGTACTCTCAGCATAACATTAAAAAACTTATATCTATCAGCATAGGAATTGTTATAGAAGGAACTGCAAGGAAGGCTGATTAATGGTTAACCTGCTAAAATACTTGCCTGCCTGTTTATTGTATTACTGTTTTCTTTTTGCCGACAACGACTTCCCTCATGTCGTGGCATTGGGAATTGCTCAGGATGGGGGCGCTCCCCATGCTGGATGTACTAAAATCTGTTGTGCAGATAGATGGGACAACCCACAAAAACAATTCAGAGTTACATGTTTAGGAATAGTTGATCCTCAAACTAAAGAAGTGTGGATGATTGATGCCACTCCTGATTTTCCTCAACAACTTAATGATCTGACCCAAAACGGAAGATATAAATTAATGGGAATTTTTCTCACACATGCTCACATTGGTCATTACACAGGACTCATGCATTTGGGGCGTGAAGTGATGGGTGCAAAAGAAATTCCTGTGTATGCGATGCCCAGAATGAAAGAATTTCTTGAATCAAATGGTCCGTGGAATCAATTAGTTTCGTTGAAACAAATCATTTTGAATCCTCTTGCAGATCATGGAATTCTGAAATTAAACGATAATCTATCCATTACACCTTTTACAGTACCTCATCGTGATGAATATTCGGAAACGGTGGGATTCCAAGTGTCGGGTCTGACCTCCAAGCTGGTATTTATTCCGGACATTGATAAATGGGACAAGTGGGGAAAAAACATTAATGAGGTCATTAAAGACAACGATTATGTTTTGGTTGACGGAACATTTTTTGGACAGGGCGAAATCCCAAATCGAAATATGGCAGAAATTCCTCATCCATCAATTGAAGAAAGTATGTATTATTTTTCGGTTTTATCTGGTGAGAATAAATCAAAAGTCTTTTTCATTCATTTGAATCACACAAATTCAGCATTGAACTCAAATTCTAATCATAGAGAAAAAATTATTAGGAACGGTTATAACATTGCACAAAGAAATCAAAAATTCAGGCTGTAATTCTGTCCCATAGACATAAATCAATAAAATGGAAAATTGCTACATTAATCCTGTTTGTTATGTCTGACCAAGGATTGGTATTTGGTGAATCGAATTCTGTCTCCATCCAGACAGTAACAGTAA
>CAZBBE010000181.1:0-2553 GCA_964489755.1 uncultured bacterium
TGAGCGTTGGCAATAAAGAAACTGATGTAAATGTTTCTCACCCTCCTTCCGGTTTGTTTCAGGAAATAAATCAAATTGAGGGCGTCCGAAAAGCTGTTGCCCTACTACAGGAGCTTGGTGGGAAAGTGCACTATAATTTATTCCAGGGTGGTCACGAAGTCGAACCTTGGAAAAAAGAGCTTCCTAATGCGATTAAATGGCTCATCCACAATGCCTGACAAAATGTTGAACCCGGACCACTATATTACCGGTTAATTACAACGTTATTTTTTCCTTAGCTGAATCCCTAATTCTTTTAGCTGTTCTTCACTCACGTCGCTTGGAGCATTTTCCATAAGCGCTGAAGCTGATGTTGTTTTAGGAAAGGCTATCACATCACGGATATTTTCTGTACCTGCTAACAGCATAACGAGTCTGTCAAAACCAAATGCGATCCCTCCGTGTGGTGGAGTACCGTATCTTAGGGCTTCCAGAAAAAATCCAAATTTTTCTTTAGCCTCTGTATCGCTCATTCCCAAAAGTGAAAACACTTTTTTCTGAACTTCGGGTTGGTGAATCCGGATGGACCCTCCAGCAATTTCGTAACCGTTCATTGTCAAATCGTATGCCCTAGCTTTTAATAATCCAGGATTAGATTCCATTTCATTCATATCCTGAATTGAGGGAGACGTAAACGGATGATGGAGAAAAGTTAATTTTTTTGATTCTTCATCAATTTGAAACATGGGAAAATTGGTAACCCATAAGGGCTTGAAATCATTTTTGTCTACTAAATTTTCTCGTTTGACAATTTCCAAACGCAAAGCACCTAAAGCTTTCAGTACCGTCATGTTCTCATCACCGATAAGAAATAAAATATCGTTATCTTTAATTCCTAATGAATTGCGCATTCCTCCTTGAAGTTCAGTTGAGAAGAACTTGGAAATCCCACCAGATAATGCTCCCTGTTCTCCCTTCATCCAAGTAAGGCCTTTGGCTTTGTAATTTTTAACAAGATCTGTGAGTTCGTCAATAATTTTTCTGGAATATTTTGCTCCGCCATCAACAACCAATCCTTTCACAACTTCTGCAGATTTGAATGCGTTGAATTCCGATTGGTCTGTAAAGGATTTTACATCTTGTAGTTTCATTTCAAAACGTAAATCCGGTTTATCAGTACCGTAGGTATTCCATGCATCTTCCCATGTCATTCTGGGAAATGGATCAGGCAAATCAATTCCTTTTACCGCTTTGAAAACGTGGCGCGTTAGTCCTTCAAAGTTTGAAAAAATATCTTCTTCATCCACAAAGGACATCTCCAAATCAATCTGCGTAAACTCCGGCTGCCGGTCCGCACGTAAATCTTCATCCCTGAAACATTTCACAATCTGGAAATACCGGTCATATCCACTGATCATAAGAATTTGTTTATAAATCTGGGGAGATTGAGGAAGTGCATAAAATTTCCCTTTGTTAATCCTGCTTGGCACAAGATAATCTCTGGCGCCCTCTGGTGTGGATTTCATCAAAACGGGAGTTTCTATCTCTACAAAATTATGATCAGATAAATACTGCCGGGTTGCCTGGTAGGTTTTGTGACGAACCAATATGTTCCTCTGAAGTTCCTCCATACGAAGTTCCAGATAACGGTATTTTAATCGAAGATCTTCATCAGCACTGTCCCGGTCAGAAAGGACGAACGGAAGGGTCTCAGCTTCACTCAGAACTTCCAATTCTGTAACAACTACTTCAATGTCCCCTGTTGTTAAATTTGGGTTTGCGGTTTGTCTTTCAGACACTTTTCCGTTTATGCTGAGAACATCCTCCATGGATAACTTTTTTACCGAATCAAAATCACCCTCGTAGGAATCAGCATTGATAAGAATTTGCGTTTTACCGTACCGGTCCCTCAAATCCACAAAGATAACTTGACCGTGAAGACGGACAGTGTTCACCCATCCGTTTAGAATCACTTCTTCTCCAAGGTCGGATGCACGGAGTTCTCCGCAGGTGTGGGTTCGCTTCATCATATTAAGGAGCACATAAAAAAACCGCTTAAAATTACAAGCGGTTTGGGAATCAAAACAAAACTTCTGCCTATCATCTTTGAGAAACTTTCATCCTGTTCATTGCACGTGTCATGGATATATCCATCCTGGTTTGATCTAATTCTCCACTGTTTTCTTTCATTCTTTCTCTTACCCTATTCAGAGATTCCTCGGCTCGAGCGGTATCAATTTCTCCCGATCGTTCAACGGTTTCCACCAATAGCTGGACTTTATTTTTTGTGATTTCTACAAATCCACCACTGGTAGCTAAATAATGATCTTTTTTATTTTGGGTGACCTTTATCTCTCCAATGCCCAAAGCGATTATTGCAATTCGATGTTGAGCCATTACTCCAAACGAACCATCCAATCCGGGGCAACGGACATACTCCACCATACCCTCATCCACCAGTTTTATTGGTGTAACTATTTCTAGAGGGAATTCACTCATTATTCATCACTCTTTTTTGCCTTTTCAAATACTTCATCAATGGAACCGACATAAGCAAAATCATTTTCATGACAC
>CAZBBE010000182.1:0-2547 GCA_964489755.1 uncultured bacterium
TGAATTTTCGTTTGGCTTCCGGCCAATAAACAGACTGAAACTCAATCATTCTGTTGGCAACCTCCTGGTGATTGGAGCAGTACAGGTGTTGCTGCAACAGATTAAGGTAAGGCTCTGCACCAATACCAGTTGGAACAGGGCTATCGGGTCTAATCAAGCCTGGTTTGAATAGAGCGAGGTCAACCAGAGCCATAAAAACGGGAAAATCATTTGTCATATTGAGTTGTGCATTGATCTTAGTGTTGGCAATTATTACGTCACCATCCGATTCAAGAATACACTTTTCAATAAAACCGATGGACTTAGGAAACATTTCAATACAAGCTTCTAGCCTGTTATAATCCCTGCCGTCCCACCTGGCTTGAACAACCGGATATACATCTGACTGCCATGGGACCGGGACTTCTTCCGTAAGTACTCGTCTGAGAACAGCAGGTGAATTCAAAATATCAGGTTCAAGAACATTCAATGTGGTGTTACGATTACACCATCGGGCAAAAAACAGTGCATGAATTAAATCGGTCTGTGTTTTTGTTTTATCTGCAAAACGCAAGACTGCCTTTGTGCCTTTGTCATCTTCACGAAAAACATTCAGAAATCGACCTTTTTGAAAAACAGGGTCAGAAGTCCAGGGGAATGGAACGCCAGCTTTACGCTTTTTACGGATGCTTTCTCTTTCAATGCACCAGGTGTAAAAGGCCTGAACAGGGTCAACTAGATTCAGGCCATCCAAGGTACTTTGATATGGGTTCTTAATTTTATTATTCATCTTTCATTTTTTATCTCTTTTTATGGCAACCGTCCTACATGAAAATTAAACTGCAATTCCTGTCCAAAGTCCGGTTTGAATTCATATAAAGTATCACCGTTCATAGTTAAAAACCTTATTTCTCCTTTTATTCCCACTTTTTTTGGTGCGCTGTTTCGGTACCACCAATGTCTGGAGATTCCATCTTCCATATCGTCCTTAAATAAAAATTGATAAGCACCTCTTTTAAGTTTTATTGGGAACTGATATTGGGTGGAGTCTTCAAAATGTTCTTCCGCATAGAGTACTTTTCCGTTAACATCAGACAGTGTGAATGAATTTTCCTGTGCCCTGTTCACGTTATTTGTTTTTATGGAGAGAGTGATTTCTTGTGGGAACACTTTTGGTAGAAGAACAGTAGAAGTTAGTAAATTATTTTGTGGGTATTCATCTTTCCTGTTGTTAGGATTTTTTAATTTAACTTCAAATATTTTATTTTTTTTCAACCCTCGCCAGCTTGGGATTGGAAGAAAAATTTCTTTCTCTTCAAGAAATTTCAAATTTCCGGACCACTGAAAAATAGATTTCTTTCTGTTTTTCAGACCGTATCGAATTTCCAGAGATTTTAAATTGTATTTACCGGAATTTTTTATAAGAATACGAGGATTCGACAAAGTGGGGTTAATTCGGCTATACTTGTCCTGACTGCTGGGTGAAATAATGTCCATCAGTTCCACATCGTTTAGGAAATTTGGTTTGCCATAACTGATTAGTTGGTGGGACATTCGAAGGTTACCATTTTTTTCGCCATTATTGAAATATTTTTCAATACCGTAATTCAATTTAATTGTATCTCTTGGATTAACAAATGGGGTCAGTTCAAAACTGTATTCATCAACCTTAGTCCCGGGACACCAACCCGCTCGATCAAAAGGCCAGGTTCCTCCCTGAGGGTAGATGGGATTGTTTCCACAATCCTTCCACACATTCCACCTAAATAACTCCCATCCATTCATGTACCATGTATGGGTTTTACTGTCCCATTCACAGCAGTTTCTGGGACCTTCGTGTCCGTGACCTGAGATCACAGACTTCAATTTATATCCCTCAGCATTTGGGATTAAGATAATCTTTTGATTTGTCAGAATGGAGTCATCAGAAAGTTCCCCGTATTTATAATTTCCATAAGGGTAAATATTTTCCACCTTTAAAATATTTCGTGGAGGGGTCCCTTTTATAAAATGGAATTTTAAATCCAACAATTCTTGGTTATTTCCTACAATGAACTCACGGCTTCCCTTGAGAATTGTTGAATAATCTGTTATATCGTAAGTCCATTTCCAACCATCTTCTCCGCCAAGCCAAAGTCTCTTTCCATAAGGGGTAACAAAACTACCGATACTAAATGTCTCAGTGGTGTCGCCTCTCGTAATCTTCACAAATGTATTCCAAATATAATCCCATTCCCCACAGGGATATTTATCGCCCTTGGTTAGAGAATCACATTTTAGGGTCTGTACCATAATAATCTTTGCCCATTGTTCACCTGTTTCGGGAAATTGTACAAATGTTTTATACTGGGCATTCCATCCCTCAGGGCTGGGAGTTTCATAAGTGATTGGATGGATGGTGAGGGTATCTCCTTCACAGAGTTTGACCAAGCCCAGCGATTGAGTTAGGAAGCAAAATATGGGAAGAAAACAGATTGCATTATGAATTAAATTAGTTGACTTTTGTTTTTTTATCATATTCTGAAGTTAAAACAAATTACTTTTACCCTTAATTTTATAACCATTTGT
>CAZBBE010000183.1:0-2543 GCA_964489755.1 uncultured bacterium
CAGGGGAATCAATATATTTTAGAAAATATGGATATTTCCGGTGATGTATTGACTGTTGCCGCTCATGCTGACGGTGTTTTCTTTTTTGACATTACGGATCCAACAAATCCAGTTTGGGTGTCCACTTTACCAGTGCAAAATGCCTGGGCGGTCATTTTAAATGGGAATTATTCTTATGTTGCCGATGGAGAAACCATCAAAGTTTTGGATGTGAGCAATATTCAAAATCCGGAGGAAATTTATTCTTGGACAACAGGGAACGCTGTGAAAGATTTGGCAATATCTGACGGATATCTTTATGCTGCATTAGGCTCTGAGGGAGTGAGTGTTTACGATTTAAACAATCCTGAAAGCCCAGAGTTTTTGGCAAATCACAACACAACTGGTCTGGCTACCAGGATTCAGCCTTTTAATGGTAAATGTGCAGTTGCGGACTGGGATGATGTAGAAATCTTACAGTGGAATGGTACTGAATTGGAATTAGTGGGATTTAAGGCAAACGGAAGACGAACAATGGCAATTAATGCATCAGGAGATTTTATTTATTCTGCTGAATGGATGTGGCTTCAGGTTTTTGAGTATGGAGAAATTGACGATGCGGACATTGACATTAGTTCATGGGAACTGAACTATCCCTATGTTGAGAATGGTGATTCTTACACTCTCAGTCTTGATGTAACAAACAATGGAAATTCCATTTTAAATATCGATGACCAGTATATATCCAATCCCGATTTTCAAATTGAGAATCTATTACAAAATCTGAATCCAGGAGAAACCCAGACGGTGGATATTACCTATCATGCAAATGCAGGGAATTCGTCTTCAGGATATAGAATTTTTCCGAATGATCCTGATGAACCTGATATTATTGTTGAATTGAATGGTAACATTGACGGCATTAATATTGGAGAATCTGCTCCAGATTTTGAATTGAATATCATCGCTAATGGCGATGGATCATTTCAATTATCAGATCATTTAGGGCAGATTGTTGTCCTGGCGTTTTTTGCTCCCGGATGACCGGTTTGCAGTCCGGAGTTATCGGACATGGAAACAACAATCTGGCAAGAATTCCCTCAGGATGAAGTGTTACTGTTGGGAATCAGCAATACGAATAATTCAAATATTATAAATAATTTTGTAGAGGAAAACAATCTTACCTACCCCATCCTGTTTGATCCTGGAAGTCCAGGCGGTGTTCAAGGTGGAAATACCTATCAAGTGTATTACTTGCCAAACGATGGGTCTCCTTATCCCCGGGATTTTATTGTTGACCAAAGCGGGATCATTCAGTATGCTAACAATGAAATTGATACAGAGTGGATGCTGATTGTTTTAAATGATCTTTTAAGTGGGGGTGATATAGAAATAGAATTCCCGTTTCAGGAAAATTGGAATATGATTGGACTACCGATCAATGTATCAAATTCAGATTATCAATTTCTGTTCCCAGATGCTGTCGAAAATACGCTCTTCAGTTTTACCGATGGTGGTTATGCTCAGGAGACTCAATTAATTCCCGGAACAGGTTATTGGCTGAGATTTTTATCAGATGGGCTTTCGTTTATCGCTGGGCAATCAATCGATGAATTGCCCATTGAGTTATCTGAAGGATGGAACATGATCTCCGGGATTTCAGAAACTATAAGTGTCAGTTCAATTAATGATCCTGACCAATTAATAATTGAAGGAACAATTTTCGGGTTTAGTGGTGGGTACGAACCGGCAGAAATTATTGAACCGGGAAACGGATACTGGTTACGAAGCAGCGGAAATGGTGAGATATTTTTTCACTCAGCATTGACCAGATAATTCAATAAGTTCCCTCTCTTTAGTAAGCTAAATCACTTGTCAGCTACAGACAATCAAGCATGGTTGTCTTACAAATGATATTTAATAGAACGGTAATTTTGTGATAAACTGTTTTTCTATTATGAGCACTGTAATGAAACATAACCCTAAAGTTCATAAAATCATCCTTTCTTTGACCTTAGGGATTTCCTTAAGCGGTTATTTATCTGCTCAACCAGCAGATTACAATCTTGAATTGGTTGACCGGATTTGGTTTCCATCTCAGGAATGGGGGTCAGGCGACACAACCGGAGGATCGGATGTGTGGGGATATCGGACACCCGATGGTGAAGAATACGCAATCATGGGGATTTTGGAAGGCGTGGCTTTTGTCCGAATTTCTACTATGGAAGTGATTGATATTGTTCCCGGACCGCAAAACAATGATTATTATTTTCATCGGGATATCAAAACTTATGGTCATTATGCTTATGTTGTGAATGAGATGACAGGACCGAACTACGGGATGTTAATTATAAATCTTGAGAATTTGCCAAACAGCGTTGAGTTTGTTCAATCCTATGTACATCCGGGAAATGTCAGGTCTCATAATTTATCAATAGACACTGCTACAGGATTTGCTTATATCGTCAGACAGGCATATGACGGATTTCGGATTGTAAGTCTTGAAAACCCGGAAGAACCGGATGATATAAATATGGTGGGAACACCTGATATCCATGACGTAT
>CAZBBE010000184.1:0-2540 GCA_964489755.1 uncultured bacterium
CAAACTCTATTGATAATCTGCTGTTCCCAGAAAGTACAATAGGACGAACTGTAAGAGAATGAGGACAAATTGGTGATACAATGATTGAGGAAACTGTGGGGTCCACAACCGGTCCTCCTGCTGCCAAAGAATAGGCAGTGGAACCGGTAGGAGTGGAAACGATGAGACCATCCGCCTGATATTTTGCAACTATATGACCATTGGATTTTAACAGACAGGACAACAAGCGGTAGGAAGCGCTCCTATCCACAACAAAGTCATTCAATGCATAAAAAGTCTTGTCCTCTTCACCACATCTCACCGAACCTTTTAATACCATTCGTTTTTGAATCTGATATTCTCCAGAAACCACCTGGTTTAACCTGGTGAACATCTGATCGGAAGTCACTTCCGCCAGAAATCCCAGTTTCCCTAAATGAACGCCGAGAATGGGTGTATCCCGGTGGGCTACGGCACGTGCCAAGGAAAGGATGGTTCCGTCTCCTCCCAGTGCAAGAATGAAGTCTAATTTATGAAAATCCTCAGCACTTTCAATAATGTGATAGGTATACTGACGTTTGTTTTCCAGCCGTTTTACAATGTGAGTAGTGAGAAATACATCCAGAGAGGAGGAGGATTCAGCCCAGGTCATTATTTGGGGCAGGTACTCCCAGAATGCAGGTTTCTGGGAATTCCCCCAGATGCCGAATGTGTTTGGAGTTTTCATGACTCTCCCTCTTCTTCAATGAGTCCGCCCTTATCCTTCATTAATTCCTGAACCCGCTGTTCTGCTGCATTCAAATGGGATCGGCAGGATTCCGCAAGGGTCATCCCTTCCTCGAACAGGGTCAAACTTTTATCCAGTGGAATATCTCCTGATTCCAGACTGGAAATGATGTTCTCTAATCGTTCAAATATTTCTTCAATTAATTTGGGTTCCGGTTTTTTCTCTGACATAATTATTCCTTTAATCCAATGATAACTATTCCTTCGGGATATCTTTTGTTTTTTCCGCTTCGAATTGTCCGTCCCCTGTTTCCAGAATAAACGAGTCTCCCGTCTTCACATCCTTTGCCCTCCGAATAAGGATATTATCCGGGTATGTGTAAGCCAGGGAATACCCCCGTTCTAAGACTCCCCTTGGGGACAATGCAACTAGGGTTTCACACATGGCTGTTGCTTGAGTCTGATTCAGTGTCATTTTAATATCCATGTCTCGCTTCAGTTTTTTGGCATATCCAGTTAACTGATCCTTGTATCGACTTATTTTTTGGGATGGTTCCTGAACTCCGGTTCTGTCTATTACATGGTCCAGTTTCTGCCAGGCATTGTTCAGAACGGTTCCCATCTGGTTGGTCAACTTATCTCGATAATTTCTTAAAGTTCCCACTATTTCTGTAAGGGGCACGGCTGCTAATTCTGCTGCTACAGAGGGTGTTGGTGCTCTTAGGTCCGCCACAATATCGGCAATAGTGAAATCTGTTTCGTGCCCCACTGCTGAGATTACCGGTATATCACACTCCGCAATGGCTCGGGCTAATTTCTCATCATTAAACGCCCAGAGATCCTCCAGGGATCCGCCCCCTCTACCAATAATGATGACCTCAGCATCACTTTCATTTCCCATCTGCTTCAAGGCAGATATTAAATCATCTGCTGCTCCGTTACCCTGCACCAAAGCGGGTCTCAGACAGACAGAAACATGAGGTGCCCGTCGTTCCAGTATATTTAAAATATCCCGAACTGCGGCTCCAGTCGAAGAAGTAATAACACCCACCGTTTTGGGATAAGACGGAATTAGCTTTTTCAAAGCCTTATCAAACAGTCCCTCATTGGACAGTTTCCGTTTCAGTGCTTCCAAAGCCAGGAATAACGAACCAATTCCTGCTGCTTCCATCTGTTTTACCACCAGTTGGTACTGTCCCCGGGGTTCATAGACGGACAATGAACCAAATGCAAGTACACTCATCCCATCCTCTGGCGTAAAGGGAAGATACTGTCGAAATCCCCGGAACATGACCGCACGTATTTCTGCTGATTCATCCTTCAGGGTAAAATACAGGTGACCAGAACGATGATGCACTACATTAGATAATTCACCAGAGACCCAAAGCTGTGAAAACTCCCCTTCAAAGACAGATTTGATATGTTTGGTGAGTTCACTTACCGAGACAGCCTTATCTTTTGAAATGATAGTTGGTGGGTCCATTGCTCGCATAGTTTCTGAGAGATTTTTTACCTAAAATCAACTTTTTCCTGTGCAAATCCGGAATTATATAGAATTATACTTTTTTCTTCTTATGCCGATTTGCACGAAGCCGTTTTTTCCGCTTGTGAGTACTAATCTTTCTCTTCTTGCGTTTTTTTCCGCAGGGCATTTAAACTCCTGTTAAGTTAATAATAAAATTATTTTATGATGGCAGAATTGACTCTGCCACGCATCAGTTTTGACGGTTTGAATGTGGGAACATACCGTTCCGGTAAAAAGACCGAATCACCTGTGCTCGGATTCCGTGCCTTTTTCGGCATTCGATGTTTTACTCCGAATGTACCAAACCCCC
>CAZBBE010000185.1:0-2517 GCA_964489755.1 uncultured bacterium
TATTTTTTATTTTCCGTCTGATACTTCAGGAATGCTTCTATTTTTTCCTCTATATAGTCTGAGATGTCAGTATAGACATTCGGTTTAAATGCGACACTACCCCACTCAGTCGAGGACAAAGTTTCAAAACACATTAGGGATATTTTTTTATTCATGTCCGGTCTTGAAGCCACAAGTGTAGCGTTAAATAAGATGCCATGATCGCGATTCATGTCATCCTTAAAATGAGTATACACAATCTCTGGTTTCACATTCTCAATAACATTCGAAATTTCTTCAGTGAATTCCCCTGTTGAGATTGTGTTGAGCTTTGTCGTTGGAAAGTTGCAAAAAATCCTCTTTTTCACCCCTAGAATTTTATCAACTTCTTTGGCTTCCTTTAACTTATTCTTAATATACCCTTTGCTCCAGTTGGGTTCATAGGCTTTGGTTACGATGCAAACATAAACGTCATCGCCATTAGCAGTATGTTTTAGAATTGTTCCTCCCACCCCTAAAACTTCATCATCCGGATGAGCAGCAATAACTAAGACTTTCACAAACTTATCCCCGCATTTTCTTTATTACTTTTTTTAATTTTCCTAATTCTTTCCTCAAAAAAATTATTTCATCTTCACAACTTAATCCAATTTTTTTTCCGATTTTTAAATAATTTGTGGCATCAAAGGATCCTTCATCTTCTACAAGTATGCGTTTTATTTTTAAAAGTCCATCTCCGGTTTGAACTAAGACTCCATCTTCTAGTTTTTCTATGATCGAGCCTGTTGTGCCTTGATAGTTACTCTGTGAGGGTATTTCCGCTTCGAGGACGATGATTTTCTTATAGTCGTAGTGCGTATATGCTCCAGGATACGGCTTTCCCACAGCGTGAATAAGTTTGTAAATGCTCCTTCTATCCCGGCTCCAGTCGATAAATCCATCCCCCGGAGTCCTTCTACTAAGGTATGTCGCGTGGTAATTATTCTGCTGTATCCTACTATATTTTCCAAGAAGCAGCACTTTGAGATTGTTTTGAATTATTTTTTTGCCAGCATCAATTACTTTTTCATAAAAGCTTTCGGCTGTTTCGTCGGCTTTCAGCGCAAATTTCTCTTGAGCGATGATATCGCCGCTGTCTACTTTTTCATTAAGGAAGAATAGAGTAACACCGCTTAATTTTTCCTCGTTCAGGATTTGCCAGGGTATAGCAGCGCTCCCTCTATTTTTAGGCAGTAACGAGGGATGGGTGCCTAGTATGCCCACCTTTGGTATCGATAGAATTTCTGAATCTATTATCTGGGACCATCCGAAGACAAAGATAAAATCTGGTTTTCTGCTTGCAATCTCTTCCTTCAAGCTATTTATATCCCCCGTTTCCATTAAGTCGCTGCCATACTCTCGGGAGATATGTTTAAATTCCGACGAATAGTCGGAGATGTTTGGATTGTATTCCCTCGCAATTATGAGTTCCACCTTTCCCATCCCCTTTAATTCGGTGCTTAAAAGTCTTAGGATTTCTTTTAGACAGGATGCTCCAAAGTAATTGTGACTCACAAAAACTATTTTTTTCACGATTTTGACTCCTATAAACTTTTATTAATTTTTTCAGCAATCCTGGGAAGTTTAAAAGCTTGAGCACTAAGGTTGTTTGTCAATTTTTTCAGTTGCTTTTTATTGCCGATAATAATTGCGCTGACAGGAGTTAAACTATTTAAAACACATTCCTTAGGGACGGCACAGTCTCCACCTAAGGCAAGCATTTCCTGTTTGATTATAATAGCCTCCCGCGGAGTTATATCTTTTACAGTCAGCACAATCGTTTCAGTTTTTTCTAATAGGCCATGTATCGCGTCAGTCGAAACACCAATTTTCCTCAAGTTTTCCTCAATTTTGGTCACGTCTAGGCTATTGGATGCAAGCTTTTCTATGTGGAGTTCTTGCTTCACGATAACTCTTCTATCATCGACCTTTAGCCTACCCTCCGTGAACATCTTAATAGCTTTAGGATAGATTATGTGCTCGAATTCAAGAATCCTTTTGGCTAAGCTCTCTCCTGAGTCGTCTTCTTTTACAGGCACGGCAGCTTGAATAATTATCGGCCCCGTATCTACTCCGTCATCCACAAAATGAACAGTACAACCACTTATTTTAACCCCATATTCTACTGCATCCTTCTGAGCGTGGATTGTATTTGTAAAGGCCGGCAGAATAGCTGGATGAATGTTCATAATACACCATTTATATTTGTTAACAAATTTAGGTCCGAGAATTTGTAGATAACCAGCTAAACATATTAAATCTATATCATATTTACCTAAAATTTCCATGACCTTTTCGTCGTGCACGTCTCTAGGAATTTTATTATTGTTCATTTTTCTTGGAACTACATAGGTATGAATGCCAAACTCGTTTGCATATTTAAGTCCAGGAGCCTCTTTGTTAGCAATAACAACTTTTAATTCAGTTTTGTCGAGATATCCACTTTTAATGTGGTCGATTATCGACTTTAGATTCGAACCTTTGCCTGAAATTAAAACA
>CAZBBE010000186.1:0-2506 GCA_964489755.1 uncultured bacterium
ACATTAGTTTGATGGGATCAAATGGCTCAAGTTTCTCCATGAGATGGCTATAACAAGCGGCACCATATCCCTGTCCCTGTAGTTCAGGGTGAACACAAATATCTATCACAAATCTATGGGGATGATAAGATTCTGTGTACTGGGTGTGCACAGCGGACACAAGAATGTTTTTGTTTTTTTCCCAGACCCAGCACCTGTATTTAATTTTCTTTTCACGTGTCTTGTCCCTGTGGCGAATGGTCTCCACTGACCAGGGATGGTCCGGATAAATTATATTTTTCATTTCAACAAAGCCCGCATAATCAAGGTCTGAAAAAGGGCGAAGTTTAAAATCAGTGTCTATGTTGTATTTCTGGGTTTCCATTAATAATTTTCCTTCAAGCTGCTGTCTGTAATTACTTTTTCAGGGTGAACCATGGGAACAAATCGCACCGGTATAATACTTTTCTCTTCTGTCTCCTGTTCACTTATTTTGGTGATCACTTTCAGTTCCTGGTAATATGTACCTACCGGGATCACCAGCAGACCGCCGATTTTCATCTGGTCAATCAAGGCCTGGGGTACCTGGTCCGGCGCCGCTGTTACTATGACCCGGTCGTAGGGAGCATGCTCGATCCAGCCCTTATATCCATCTCCCCATTTTACTATGACGTTTTCATAACCGAGTTTTTCTATCAATTTTCTTGCACTGTTAGCCAAAGGCTTAACAATTTCAATGGTAAACACTGCCTCCACCAAAGGTGAGAGCACTGCTGCTTGATATCCGGATCCCGTGCCGATCTCAAGGATTGTTTCACCTCCTTCAAGCTGAAGAAGCTCCGTCATTAAGGCTACGATATAGGGCTGGGAGATTGTCTGCCCCTCTCCGATGGGCAGGGGACGGTCGCTGTAGGCAGAATTTTTCAAATAACCCGGGACAAAAAGATGACGGGGTATATCCCGCATGGTGCGCAGAACCTTGGAATCCCGGACACCACGTCTTTCAATTTGATTGGTTACCATTCTATCAGCTTCTATAACCCACCATTGAGTTTGAAGTTTGGGAACATCAGCATTTTTTTCGGGAGTGTTTTTCTGTTCCGAACCGCAACAAATACAAAACGTCAGTAAAAAAAGTAATATCACAAATATTCTCCCAAAGGCTAATTTAAAGTCATTGTGTTTCAAAAACTATCATGTTCCTCCTTCAACATTACCAATTTTACATATAACTGGGGTTTTTACCCAATCCTTTGCCCCCCTGTGTTTTATATATAGCCACTTCTCACACAAAACAGGTGAAAATACTCTTCCCTGACATTCTCAGTATCAGAGTGTATTATTTGTTAGGACTTTTCAAAGATTTATGAATAATATGATGTCTATATTCACACTCAAGAATTTTTCTCCACCCCACATTAATAGAAATTTAAAAGGAACATCATCATGAAAAAAACTACATTCTTTTCCGCTTTTTTACTCATCGCATTCTCAATGGCACATACCCAGATGGGTGCTGATATTGATGGTGAGAGTGCAAGTGTAGATGTTACAGCCAGTGTAAGCGGTATAGATCATGGAGATTACACATCGGCTATTACAATATCTGCCAATGATACTGATAATTCATTGATAGAGGTTCCGATAACTTTATCAGTCCATCTATCAGTCCCCGGCTGCACAGACCCTGTAGCCACAAATTATGACCCTGATGCTACGGAAGATGACGGAAGTTGCACCTACCCGGATAATGGTGATTATTCATTGAGTTTTGATGGTGACGATTATGTAGAAACATCCCTTAATGATCTTTCCGGTAGTGAAATAACAATTGAATACTGGTTTAAGGGAAGTTATCTATCTTCAGCTATAAGACAACAGGGTGGTGGTCAATATATTTGTTCAGGGTACGCTTTTCATCATCCTGACGATCCCGACCATATACTGTCAAATGATGGTGGTGATGGTGATCCCATTAAAGTGGGAGCTGCTTCTATTGACGGGAGTTGGCATCATATTGCAATGACCTGGGAGCAGGATACTGAAAATGGATATAGATCATTTTTAGACGGAGACTCAATTGACGCAAGAAACAGCAGCAACATTCCGCTACCAAATATTGGTGATAATTTATTATTAGGAGCATATAATGGTACGGGCCAATTCTTAATTGGTATAATGGATGAAATTCGGATCTGGAATTATGCACGGAGTCAGGAAGAGATCCAATCAACAATGGAATCAGACCTTACCGGTGATGAAACCGGGCTTACAGCATACTGGAAAATAAATACCGGAGATGGTACAACAATTTATGATCATTCCGGAAACCAGAATCATGGGGAAATAATCGGTGCTTCATGGGATTCCGGCTCATCCATAATTATTGAAGACCTCTGGCCACCATCAAACCTGTCTGCCAACGCGCAGCAGAATGAGAACGGTGTTGATGTTCATCTTGAGTGGGATGCCCCCCAAGACCCAAACAATATAACCATTAACTGGGACAATGGCGAGAATGTTGATG
>CAZBBE010000187.1:0-2499 GCA_964489755.1 uncultured bacterium
TCAATACCATTGATATTTATGCATACTTTTTAGATACACTGAAAAAAGACTTGGAGGGCACGGGTCATTTAGCAGACCTGGTTTTTAATCCTATAGGAGTTGGCAGTGACAGTGTTTTTTATAATCTGGATGAATGCGAAATAATTGATCACCAAGATACCCAAATCGATATTAATGGTGAACGTGGTGCGGAAATAGTTGTCCAATGAAAAATAAAATAACACTTTTATTATTCTTATCCTTTTCATTGGGACAAACATTATTGTTTGAGTCCTTTAATATTGATGATATTGAAGAAGCAGCGGGCTGGAGTTTCATACCGGACCCTGATGAATATGAACCTCAAACTGGGGAATGGCAAATAAATAGTTGGGAAACTGATTTTAATAATGATCCTCCATCAGCAACATATTATTGGGCACCTTCTATGTGGGAAACTTTTGACAACCCATATGAAGAACATTACATGTACTCTCCAATTATAAATGTAGAAAGTGAGACAAATGTAATTGTTCGATTTCAAATTGCTTTGGATGGTTATCCATCACCAGAAGGACACTATAACGGTATGAATGTATGGTACAATAGTGATGGCGATGATTGGATAAAAGTATTGAATTATGAAATAAGTAGTGCAAGTGGTTCAACAGTAGATATTTATCCAAGGACAGAATCTTTCTATGCATCGATTGAGCAAACATTACAACTGCGATGGGAAACTTACGGTACAAATTCATATTATATTGATGCTTGGCATATTGATAATGTTAGGGTTGATGTCATTCCGTCCATTCAGCAAAATGGATCTGCCACCATATTTTCAAATAATACTGATGATAGTCAAAAAGCGATACAGGGCGATATTGTCTCCCTTGAATTCACAGTTCCTGAACCATTGGCACCGGGATCTCCATTTGTATTGATTAATTCAACCGAAGCTTCGATTACAAATCCATCTGGCCTCGATTATGTTTCCGAATATATTGTTCCCGATGATGCAACCGATGGCCCTATTGCATTTTCTATTGATTTTACTACGGAAAATGGCGTTTCAGGTCCCACTTGTCGAAACACAACCGATGGCACGAATGTACTTGTTGACGTAACTGGGCCCGTAACACCAACTGTAACAGATAATATTATATCGGTTGGGGGAAATGTTTTTCCTGGGATATGGAATACGACAAATGAACAGGTTCAGGTAGATGTTTTAGTTCCAAATGATACCGCTGTAATTGCTTTTGATTATGAGGTAGGAAACTCAATTTCTTTTGTTGGAAATAACGGTGAAATAAATGTGCCCTTTAATAACAATTACCTTGTATCAAACCAGTTCACTATTGAGGCTTATATTAAAGTAAACAGCACTGACACCTATCAAGGCTTTTTGGATTTTGGAGATTATGAAAATACTCAGAAGGGTTTTGGTTTTTTTCTATATGGAGGCGGCTGGAGATTTTATTTAAAAACAACTGGGACGCAAAAAACGGATATAGAACATGCACAGGCATCAGCACCAATTGATACATGGGTTCATTTTGCGGTTAGGTTTCAAAATGGTGATCTAACCTTGTATCGGGATGGAATACCAGTTGATTCCAAAACCGGTGAGAATGGATACGAAGGTTCTGTGGATTGGAACGGATTTTCTGATGATATGGTTTTGGGTTCGTTTGATAGTGATGCGGGAGGTGGGACCAAGTATTTTGATGGAAAGATAGATGAAGTAAGGTTCTGGAATATTGCCCGGTCAGAAAATGAAATCAAGGCTTACAGAGCGATTGGTCTAAACGGTGATGAGGATGGTCTGATTGGATATTGGAGATTTGATGAAGGAACAGGAACAACTGTAAGCGACCTTTCAAGTATAAATAACTCCGGAGTCCTTCTAAATGGGGCGACTTGGACACAAGATTCTGAATTTTATTTTCAAGAAGATGTTTTGGACCCGTTAGCTATCATTGGTTCAAAATTTCAAATACTAAGCAGGATACCCGAAAATGAGTTTTCCCTTTTAGGAGAGAAAATAGTTATTACAGAAGACCACTCAAATGCTGGGACGTTATCTTTAATTGCTCTAGCTGATGAATTTGAAGGTATGACTGATTTTGCGCACACATTAAGTGCTGAATTTTCAGCGAGGCTTTTTGATCAGGCAGGAAACTATGCTGATGGGAATACAAGTTCCACCACTTTAGAAATTGATATAATCGCAAATGCTCCCAGCACGGCTTCAATTCAATCAGACAACACGTTTTCCCACTTGGCAAAAACCGGGGATATTTTAACAGTTTCCATGGCATACGATGAAGATGTGGAAGTACCGGACGTTACTTTTCATGGTTTCAATGCTGATACTGAAACGGATCTTGGGGGTGAAACATTTCAAGCATTGTACACTCTATCAGGAAATGAACCGGAAGGCGAAATAGATTTTTCTATGCTGGTGACCGATTATCTAGGTAATCAAAATACATATAGCGGTTCCACAGATGGATC
>CAZBBE010000188.1:0-2481 GCA_964489755.1 uncultured bacterium
TTCATTTTTTATCAAGCGCTAAAAACATTAAAGGTACTTAAACCATTAAATACCAAACCAGCGTTTAATTCGAGACCAGTAACTGAAATATGTGTTGATTTCATTCCTTAATTGTTGGACATTTTTTTCCATTGCTTCCTTCCCTTTTATTACCAGTGAATCCATCTCATTGAATTCCGCCCAATGATAATGCATCCCTTTGGGACGCACAACATGATGAGCTTTCGCAGCCAGACCGGATGATAATTTAAAATGTGTCACTTCTCCTGACCGTTGTAGTATATCGTAGATATTTAAGTCCAATTTATGGTGCATCAGCTCCTTTTTAATATCCACAGAGATTAAAAAATTTGCATCGTAAGCAAGAAGACTGACAGGATTAGGCATTCCAATTCCCCCATCTATGATGACCGCACCCTCCTTAAAGGTGGGTTCTATATACCCGGGAATAGAACTGCTTTGAACCACCGCTTCAACAAGATCGCCCTCTGAATAGACAACTGTGTTGGAAGAAACCAAATCGGTTGCTGCTACTTTTAGAGGGACTAATAATTCACTGAATGTTTCCACCGGAATTAAATAGGAGATGGCATCTTTCAAACGGGATTTTTTCACAATTGAAGGTCTTTGCATGGATAGGGCAATGACCATTCTATCCCTGACCTTTTGGGCAAATTGAGTCAAGGGTGATATCTGTCCAGAAACGGGGATCATTCGATCTGTACCCAGTTTTCTAAAAACATCATGTTTAAAGAATTTTTTAAAACGGTCTTCGATCCATGCAGGGTCACGAGTTGCTGCAAACATAGCTCCTACAATGGCCCCTGCGCTGGTTCCCGCAATGACAGATACCGGAATTTTATGTGTATGTAAAACATGGAAAATACCAATGTGTACCAATCCTCTGGCACCGCCGCCGCCCAATCCCAAACCAATTTTCATTTAAATCGTGAATAAAAAGTCAATAATGAAAAAAAGGGGGTTACTTTATTGATAATAATTCCACCTCAAAAACCAATGTGGCATCAGATGGGATAAAACCTCTCTTGCCTCTTTTTCCATATCCCAATTCCGGAGGAATGATAAACCTTGCTTTAGACCCAACATTAAGTAAGGAAAATCCCTCATCAAAGCCTTTGATCATCTCCCCCTTTCCAAGAGAAAATTCAATAGGTTTTTTTCTGTCATAAGACGAATCAAACTTGGTTCCGTCAATCAGAAATCCAGAATAATGAACAGACACAGTTTGACCGGTTTGGGGCTTTTCACCATTTCCTTCTTTCAGGATGATATATTTTAATCCACTTTCTGTTTCAGTTGAACCTTCAGTTAGTTTCAAAAATTCTTCTTCCTGTTTTTGATTTTCTAATTTTTTCTTTTTTGTGATTTCTTCCTGTTTTTCTCTGAAAATTTTCGGAGCATCAAAACTTTCCGCTCCTTCTCCTTTCCGAATTATGGTTACCCTTTCAATGATATCATTTTGCTCTATGCTATTTACAACATCCTGTCCTGAAATTACATGACCGAAAACTGTGTGTTTTCCATCTAACCAGGGAGTTGCTTTATGGGTAATGAAAAATTGACTTCCATTTGTTCCCGGCCCTGAATTTGCCATAGACAGAATCCCTGCGCCTGAATGTTTTAAATCTGGATAAAATTCATCAGGAAATTTATATCCCGGTCCACCTCTTCCGGTACCCGTAGGGTCACCCCCCTGAATCATAAAATCTTTCATTACCCGGTGAAATTTTATGCCATCATAATATGGTTCTCCGATTGGTTTTGTTGAATTTTTGATACTTCCTTCTGCTAATCCTACAAAATTAGCTACGGTCATTGGCACTTTTTCAAATTCTAATAAAAGAACTATCTCTCCTTTTGAAGTTTCAATCTTTGCGTGCATTGTATTCTCTCCTCCAAGCTTTCTATTTTTTACTTGACTTGTTTCTTCCTTTTTATTTTTACCAGAATTATCATCATTTTCTTTACTTGAACATGCTGAGATCAGAAAAATTCCTAAAAATACAGTACTGATGGAACGTAACATTTTACTCTCCTTTTTATGGTTTTATTTGTTTTTTTACATTTCCGTTTTATCGGCAAAACGTCTTGTATACATTGGGGACACTATTCCTGTTCCCATGATTTGATGATTTTTTCATAAAGTGAATGGGTGTTGGAACTCCAAAATTACCTTCCCCTACATTGCGATCAAACGTGACCATAATACGCGCATTTATTGCTTTCATGGTTTTGAAATGTAAAATACTTTATCCTGAAAATGAATTTTATGCGACCCCATTTCCGCTATCTTATCGTATAATTTTTTCCATATTACTACCCTGAGCACCAATTCCTGGAATATGAAACGGGAGCGCAGCTGCAAGTTGACATAATTGTTTTATCTCTTACATTACAGTAGCTCTTACACCCAATCCTAACCAGATTCTCATTTAGAATTGAAAGAAAGATTGAAAGATG
>CAZBBE010000189.1:0-2473 GCA_964489755.1 uncultured bacterium
AAAAGAATAAATCGGGAAAACCCCAATCCATTAGGTTATATCTATACCTATTTGGCAGAGGAATATCCATTGAAGGAAGCAGTAGATTATTATCAAATGACACTCCAGCTTGAATATGGACTCCCCTGGGACATTACTATAGTAGGACAATTTTTCAGTTATGACACATTAAAATATCAATCCGGAGAACTCCCAATAGATGAAGATGTGGATATCCCTGCTCTGGAATTATCAGCAGACGAAATTGACCCTCGTAATTTCTTTTCTCCGGGCATGGGGACGCCGATCGCCTCTTTAATGAAAAAAGCCTTAACTCTCAGTTTGGAAAAGACTTTTTTAGAAGAACAATTAAAGATTAGCCTGTTGAATATGATGGATTTGTATGATCCGTTGTCCCCAAAAAACACCAAATTATGGGGTAGATTTGTCGGTTTAACTATTGAATATGATCTGACTCAGAATTTAAAACTGATATCTGGCATGACCCAAATTACTGGAAATGACAATCATCCGGATGGAGAGCATTACCGCCTTAATCAAATGGAAGATTTTTCACATCTTCGGTTTGAATTGAAATTTAGTTTCTAAAAAAGATTATTATTTTAATAAAAGTCCTTTCGTAAAAAGGGATTTACCTTCCGTTCTCAATTCAAATAAATAGATGCCTGTCGGTTGATTCTGAGCATCCCAAATAATTGTTTTAGTACCACTGGTCTGAAACAATTCCTCTAACTGACTGATTTTCGTTCCTCTAATATCGTAAACTGTTAGCATAACATAAGAGTCTGTCGGAAGGGTATAGGTTATCGCAGTAATAGGATTGAAAGGATTAGGATAAACAGGATTCATGGCAAATGTGAGAGGGATCAGGGGAGATATGTCAGTTGTGTTTTCATCGCAGTTTTGAGGTGCCTCAACCATAAAAGAGTATATAAACTGGTCCAGACTGATATTTAAATGTTCGCTGTTGGCGATACAGTCAGGTAAATCTTCGCAGAGGTAGTTTCCTCCGATAGCGAAATAGGGATACCAGGCTAGGTCCATCCCGCTCCAATCAATGTTGAGGTCGCAAATACACTCCGGCATTGAGGTAAGTAAATTATTGAAAAGCCATAGGTAGGATAAATTTCCTAAGTTGCAGAATGATTCAGGAATTGTTTCTATTTGGTTATATCCGAGGTCAATGAAGTATAGGCTAGTTAAATTTCCAATGGATTCCGGCAAACTGATTAATTGATTATTAGAGATGTAAAGACTGCTCAGACTGGTAAGTTCTCCCAGACTTTCCGGTACTCCCGTTAGGTTGTTCCATTGCAATGCCAAGTAGGTTAATTCTGTCAGGTTTCCAATGGATTCAGGTAATACTGAAATGGGCTCTGTCAATCCAGAACCGGAAAAATTGTAATCAGCCACCCAATTTATTAATCTTCCGTCTATCCATGTTTGAGTCCCCATTTCAAGGGGGCCGGTATATGAATTTAGTTCATTGATGGTCAACACTTCATCCAAAACTGATAGGTCACTGGAATAAAAACATGAATCAGCAGGCCACATTGTAACGGAAGAGGGAATATCACTTATGAAAGTAAATCCTTCTCCACATTGAATTGAATATGCTTGTATATCTATCATCTTAACAAGATCGTTTCTATGAGTAGGAATAATTGAAAAATCCAAATTATGAGGGTCGGGATCACCCCATATAGTTCCTATAAAAGATAGTGTTTGTGATTCTCCATTTTCTAAAAAAACAGTATCGGTTTGATTAACAAACCACCCTCCCTCATCGTTCAATGTATATTCAAATGTCTCTGAATTACTTCCCTCATTTGTTAAATTAATATTTAAAGTAGAAGTTCCTATAGGGAGCAATACTGCTGATTCTGAATTGTAATCTGTTAATTCATTTACTGAAATGCTGAATGCTGAGGGAAACAAACCTGAAACTCGGTTTGATCTGTATACTGCCCCTAATGGTTCAGAAAGATGATATTTTGCTTCCCAAATATTGGCGTGATCAGAAGAAATTTCTACGGCTGTACCGCTTTCTCCTATGGTTGTGATCAAATAATTACCATTATCCAATTTTTGTACATTTCCCGAAAATGATCCGTATAATTCAGATGGTAAATCGTGTTCCCAAACGTTATCAGCAGAATAGTCACCGCCAGCCTCATTTATCTGTATTTCCAGTGCTCTTGATTGAGAAGACAAATTTCCATTATCAAATGTTGAAATGTTTCCGTTTTCTAATATCTGCAAACTGTGTTGGAAATTGAATCCCAAGTCATGACCGAAATCCACCTCACCGGAAGGCATATCTTCTCCCATGGACCAGATGATTTCTCCAATCGGATAATTAATTTTTACAATTCTTGATAAATGCCTGATGGAAACATAAATAGCACTTTCGGTCTCATCAAACCAGAGGGCATTTGCGTGTGTCCAGTCATACCTCTGTGGTGTGGCAACA
>CAZBBE010000190.1:0-2467 GCA_964489755.1 uncultured bacterium
AAACTAAATTACTTCGACCCAAAAACAAACAACCGTTATATCCCTGCCGTGGTGGAAGCTTCAGCCGGTGTGGACCGTGCATTTCTCACCTGTCTCGTGGATGCCTACACGGAAGAAAAAGTACGGGAAGAGAAAAGAGTGGTGCTGAAATTAAGCCCAAAAATCGCACCCATAACCTGTGCCGTCTTTCCGTTGGTGAATAAAGATGGGCTTCCTGAAATTGCAGAAAAAATCGTGGAAGATATGAGAAAATATTTTAGCGCATTTTTTGATCAGGGAGGTTCTATCGGCAAGCGGTACCGCAGGCAGGATGAAGCGGGCACTCCGTTCGGGGTCACCATTGACCATGAGACCACGGAGAATGGGACCGTCACCTTGAGAGACCGTGATTCCATGGAACAGGTCAGGATTTCAAAGGATAAGGTCTGCGACGTATTACAAGAAAAATTTTCATCAATATAGAAGAAAACTAAAATGAGCCAGCATATGAGTCTTCGCTCTGGAAATCCTGCTCTCAGCGCATCCACCTTCAAGCAGTTCACTTCCACAGCCTCTAAAACTATGACCATCATAGGTACCGTGCATAAAACTGCACTATCTCTATTGCTTCTCATGACAACAGCACTATACACATGGAATCTCCCATTGGGTGACCCGAGGGCAACAGGATTAATGTTTGTAGGAGTCATTGGCGGATTAATTCTTGCATTTATTACCATTTTCAAAAAACATCTCGCTCCTTATACTGTTCCATGTTATGCATTATTAGAAGGATTAGCAATGGGCGGAATTTCACGGACATTTGAATCCATGTATCCGGGAATTGTGAACCAGGCGGTATTCCTCACTTTCGGAACTCTTGGGGCTTTGCTACTGGCATATCGTTCTGGACTTATTAAACCAACGGAGAATTTTAAATTGGGTGTCGCAGCTGCTACAGGCGGAGTTGTCTTTGTTTATTTTGCCAGTTTCATTTTAGGGTTTTTCGGGGTTGGTGTTCCTCTCATACATGGGAATTCCAATATGAGTATCATTTTCAGTCTTATTGTGGTAGGCATTGCCGCAATGAACCTTGTTCTGGATTTTGATTTCATTGAAGAAGGATCAGAACGGGGTGCTCCAAAATTTATGGAATGGTATGGTGCCTTTGGTCTCCTTGTAACCCTGATATGGCTCTATCTCGAACTACTGAGATTGCTTTCTAAATTGTATTCAAGACGATAAAATAACCGAAAAACGATCAAATTAATTTCTCCTTGCATTTTAACGAGTTAAAGTATAAGTTCAGGTGAACTGATTTACTACATGTATCTCGGTTAATAGGTGGTCTACATGGATTTATATATTATATTTCTATTTACGCCACATACCAAAAATAAAACAAAAAGACGATGTCTATTTTTGTATTCCACATACTAAAAATAAACTTAGGAGGAAAAATGAATAAACCTTACCATGTCCTATTTGCGCTCATTCTGTGTTCGGGACTGACAGCTCAGACTGTTTCAGGTTCCATTACAGATGAGAACGGAAATCCACTTCCGGGAGCAAATGTAGTTGTTGCAGGTACATTAAAAGGTGCCGCTTCAGATGCGTCCGGTGTGTACTCCATTTCCGGTGTATCGCAGGGGACACACACCCTAACCGCTTCATATATTGGTTATGAAGACCAGAGCACAACTGCAAACATAGGTAACGATGGTGCAACTGTTGATTTCACACTCACATCCACCGCACTGTCCGGTGCTACGGTTCTGGTTACAGGATCACGTGCTACCGGTCGCTCATCCATGAAATCACCAACTCCAATTGATGGATTTAGTGAGATGACCTTGCGTCGTCAGGGTAATGGTGACTTTACCGAAACCGTTAAAAACCAGGTGCCTTCCTTTAATGCAACACCATACACAGGTGATGGTGCCGCATTTGTACGGCCCACCTCTATGCGTGGTCTCCCACCGGATAATATTCTGGTTTTGACCAATTCCAAACGCCGCCATCGCTCCTCATTAATCTCACACTTTGGCGCTGCCATGAATGTGGGAGCCCAAGCTGTTGATATAGGTATGATACCCAGCATCGCCATTAAAAGACTAGAAGTATTGCGTGATGGCGCTTCAGCACAATATGGTTCTGATGCCATTGCCGGCGTGATGAATTTCATTTTGAAAGACAATTCAGAAGGAATTGAAATTCATGCTTCAAGAGGACAATGGATGACTGCTCCAAATGAAAGAGGCGGCGAAACAGATATAACGATTGCTGGAAATATGGGAATGGCTCTCACGGATAACGGTTTTCTAAGTGTAAGTGCGGAATATACCGACAGACCGGAGCTCTCCCGCGGTAACCAGCATGCTTCAGCAGCAGACGGCTACAAAGGCTGGGATGCCAATGATTCAGACCAGGATGTAAGTGAATGGAACACCGCCATGAACTGGGGTCGCCCTGAAAATAGTGGTTTCAG
>CAZBBE010000191.1:0-2456 GCA_964489755.1 uncultured bacterium
AGCTCCAGTTACAACTCCGTCAACATCGCCATTCTCTAAAGCCAGCATGGCAAAAGCTGTATCGTTTTCTAACAGCTTTTTCGCCTCATCTAGCGACATCCCTTTATGCCTTCTTTTTGTATATAAGATTTCGGCATAAATATTTATCAATTGAATATCCTTCGTATCTATATATTTAAGCCCACAATCCAAGCCTTGATTCAAACGGGCTATTTGTTGAGAGATTATAGCTTCATCACCTAGCAGAATAACTTGTGCAATTTTTTCTTTAGATATATTAATAGCAGCCTGTAAAATTCTTTCATCACTGGATTCTGGCAGTAATATGCGAGGAAAAATATGTTGAGATTTTCTAACTAGATTCCCAAGTAATTTCGACATAAATTATTCCTTTATTAGTATAAGTTTTAGTTTACATGAAAACCTGATTAAATGATTTTTTGCAACACAAATATAGGCTATTAAAGTATGTAATAATACTAATGATCAGCTTAACTTGGTTAGGTATCGGAAATTTATTAACGGTACTGTTCGGCGATTTTTAGTCTCTGAATTTTTCCTGAAGGTCCTTTTGGTAAGGGCTCATTAACAAATATAATCTGGCTAGGGGTTTTGTACTCACCTAGATTAGATTTACATAACTCTTTGAGCTCAATCTCATCAGCCTGTAAGTTACTTTTTAAAAACACGCAGGCTGATATTTCCTCACCATAGTTATCATCTGCCACGCCAAAAGCACAAGCTTCTAGTACAGCATTATGTTTGTAAAGAGTGTCGTCGATTTCTCTAGGAGAGATGTTCTCACCTCCTTTGATAATAAGTTCTTTTTTTCTACCAGTAATAAAAAAGAAACCATCTTCATCTTCAACTCCCAGATCACCCGTTAAAAAATATCCTTCTTTTGTGAAAGATGATTTTGTAGCCTCCTCATTGTTATAGTATTGCTTCATAACGTTGTCACCTTTAATAACCAACTCGCCAGATTCACCTGGTTCAACAAAATTACCCTGATCATTAATAACTCTAACTTCATTTCCATAAGCCATACCTGCAGAGCCGTGCTTACTCCTATCTAGCGGATTTGAAAGGATTTGCGCTGCAGTTTCAGTAATACCCATCGTTTCCACAATATTTACCTTAAATACTTGCTCAAACTTTTTATGCACTTCTGGTGCAAGAGGAGCAGAAGCTGATCGACCAAAACGAATACTATTCAGGTTGAGGTTACTGACATCAAAATTATCATTCAAAAGATAACTAATAATTGTTGGCACAACACTAAACCAAGTGCATCGATATTTTTCAAGTATTTGCCAAAAATTAGAAACACTAAATTTACTAACAATTACTATACAACTGTTACTCACCAAGGCGCTTGAGACAGAAACTATTTCGGCATTAATATGATAAAGTGGTAGTACACATAAAGATATATCGTCAGGTGCAATTTCGTGCGCTAAAACGGTGTTTTTGCCTCCTGCAATAACATTTTGATGTGAAAGCATAACACCCTTCGGCAAACCTGTTGTGCCTGAAGTATAAATCAAAACAGCTGGTGTATCAGAGCTTAAATTACCTTTCAGGGAATTCAAATTGTCCTCATCAGAACATTTCAAATCTTCAACTTTGTCATAAACAAAAACACTAGCGCCTATACCTTCTAGAATGTTTTCAAACTTATCTAAATAAAGTTTCGATGTAAATATTAATTCGCATTCAGAGTTATCAATCGTGTACTTTATTTGATTATTGCCTGCAAGGACATTGATTGGAACGATAGTTACACCGTGATACATTGCCCCTAAAAATAACATGACTGATGCATAACTATTGTCAAGCAAAAAACCAACTTTATCTTTAAACTGGATACCTTGTTGATTCAAAAAATGACCCAATAGAATAATATCCTGTTTAAGTTGAGTATAGGATATATGTAAAACAAGGTCGGCATCGATAAGGAATGTTTTATCTGGAGTGGTTTCAGCATACTTGTCAACAAGTGCCTTTATTGTTGGGCTTGTTGAGGGATACTTCTTCCAATAACTTGAAAAGATTTCATCCTCTGATGGCTCATTAACTTTGATTGTTTTGACAATTTTGGTAATATTCAAATAGTGTTTGTAATTTAGATTCTCATCAATAATGTTATTGCCCCAAGTTCCACAGCCCATAGAGAGCGAAAAAGGCAAACTGTTGTCGAAATTTCCACCAGTAGCGAAGCAATGAGCCTGGTTAACAATGACCCTACAAACCGGCAACTCATTACCAAGTCTCATAATGTTATCTTCATTTTGGCTATGAATACTGCAAGAGTGCCCCTTCCCTTGATGTTGAAGGATTTTTTTCGTCAATTCAACGGCGTGATCAAAGTCTCTAGCCCTATAAACAGTCAACACAGGTGAGAGTTTTTCTCTTGAAAATGGATAATCCTCACCAACACCTTCTTCTTCCACCAT
>CAZBBE010000192.1:0-2426 GCA_964489755.1 uncultured bacterium
AATGAATAAAACAAAACACTCTACTTTTTTTTTATATTAATTTTATTTTCAGTTTATTGTGCGTTACACAGCAATGGAAAGCTTTCTTTCTAATGAAATTTTCCACTTCCAAAAATTATATTGTGTAGAAATTCCGCCCTCTCTAAAATTAGAATTAGGTTCTGTGAATGTGACTACATATTTATCTTTATATAAATTTTTTCTTTTGGAAAAATAAATTTGGTACAAATTTTTTGACATAAAATTTGCTACTAGTGATCTTTCGTCAGGCATAAATTCCTCTATATAATTTTTAAATGACTCTGTATTGTAGACAGTTTGAAACTTTTTCGGAAAGAGTAAAAATTCAAAAGCCAAAAATTCTTTTAATTCATCAAAAAATTTTTCCTTTTTATTTTGATATAAATAGCTTTTAATAAAGTTTTGAAGTTCTTCATGTATCTCGCCAAAATTTTTGAACAAAAAATTATCTAAATTTTTTCTACCCACATGTCTATTTTCGTATAACGACTCATAATACTTTGTAGTTAATTGAAGTATTAATCTTTCATTTTTAATAGACCAATCATGTAATCCTAGAGAAACAGCATAGAATGATGTCTTACTCACTTTTGCCAAATACTTAAAAGTATTATTTAAAAGTCTTAACGTATAAGTTAAATAGAAAAAGCTTTCGACTCTCAATGCTTTTTTAATTTCTTCTCTTGGAAAAGAAGCGGTTTCAATTATGCTATCAATATCCATCGATTTACTTCCCTTCATAGTTTTTATACCAAGCTCTTTTCTTCTTCTGTCATAATCAGATCCAGGTAGAATGCATAATGGAAAAGTTTGAAATTTATTTGGTTCAATCGTCATAACATTTTTAACGCTTCCTAAAAAGCCTTTAAAATCATCGCCAGGCAATCCCAAAATTAAATCCATCTGAAAAGGTATGTTAAATTTTTTTATTCTTTTAATAGTATCGTTAAATTTTTCATAGTTCGTCGATCTTCTCATTGCTTTCGCGACTGTTGGATTGAATGTTTGAATGCCAATATCGATTTGTCCCATAATTCCCATATCAATAACATTTTTCATTATTTCTAACATTTCATCGTTAAGTGTTTGCCAAAACCAATAGCCACTTAAGTTTATTTTATGTTTTACCTGAGACTGAACATCCATAATATGTTTTAAAAAAGCCGCATCTCTATCTTTTCTTAAACCAAACCCAGCATCTGCCAAATTAAAATGTCTAACTCCATAATTTACCATTGTTGAAAATTCTCTCTTCATTCTTTCTACGCTAAGATAATCAATTTTCTTTGAAGCCACACCCCACAAGCAACAAGAACAAGAAAAAGGGCAGCCGCGATAAGACTCCAACATAAAAACTCTTTCGGATATATTGTTTTTAATATGATGCGGCAATCTAGTGTATTGGTAGGCCTCTGCTAGTTCCGTAAGAGGAATAAAATCTCCAGCTCTTAGGCCATATGCATCTCCACCAAATTGATTATATATTTTTGTTTCTTCAATTGCCTTAATATTGTTTTGCTTTCTTTGAGAAAGCATTAAAGACTCTTTTTCATCTTTACTTAAAAGATTATTTTTAAAATTACCATGAAAATAAATACCTTTAACTTTGTCGCTGACTAAATTTTCCTTTGCGTTGTTTAAATCTCCATTATTCGCTTTCCAAGATTTTGTGATTTGCATGATTGGTTTCTCACCATACCAGGTAACCAAAAAATCAATTGAGCTTTTATATTTTTTTAAAAAATTTAACGGATCTTCTGATACGTGAGGGCCTCCCCAAACAATCCAACACATATTGTTTGACCAATCTTTGAGGGACTGGCTCAACTGATCAACCATTTTGAAATTCCACATGTAAGCAGAAAATGCCACTATATCTGGTTTATGTTCAGATATATCAAAAAACATTTTACTTAAAGATTCAGCGTTTACATATTCTAGAGTAACGATTTCTTTCTCAGAACAAATATTATTATCCAAGAGAACATTTGTCATATGCATCTGAGGCAAAGGTGTAAATAGCATAACTTCTGTTGCAGCTATGTTTACTTGAACAAGTTTCATATAGATTTCTAACAATAATTGTTTTTAATAAAAATGCAATTTTTCATTACTTTATTGCTAAAAGACTATATTTAACTTGAAGAATTTAATGTTTAGCGATAAATAAAACGGCACGCCCTCATAGCTCAATTGGTAGAGCAAGTGATTTGTAATCACTAGGTTCGCGGTTCGAGTCCGTGTGAGGGCACCAGGAATACCAGTGTTTAGAATCTTACATAATAAATGTCATCTCTAACAACGTATACATTTTTATTTATATTTTTTTTATAAATAATTGTAACCTCCCGCTAAATATTACTACAATAATTATTTAGCTTTTTTTCCAATGATATAGCTTAATA
>CAZBBE010000193.1:0-2422 GCA_964489755.1 uncultured bacterium
GTTGCTCTGGCTTTTGGTTTATACCCTATTTTACTTCGAATTTGAGTAATTTTCAACATGGATTTCTTTTTAGGAATAATTTAATTGTAAACTTCCTTAATGGTTATTCCTCTTTTGGCTGCAACACTGACTACATCTTCTAGATTCTTCAATGCATCGATAGTAGCTCGCACAACATTCAAAAGATTATTGGAACCGGTAATTTTAGTGAGAATATTTTCGACTCCCATCTGTTCCATTACTGCTCTGACCGCTGCACCAGCAATAATCCCGGTCCCTGGAGACGCAGGTTTTAACATTACCTTGCTGGCACAATGTTTTCCGATAATTTTATGAGGAATAGTTCCATTAATCAGTGGTGCTCTAAACAGATTTTGTTTAGCATTTTCCTTTGATTTAGTAATTGCAGAAACTACTTCATTTGCCTTACCCATACCCATTCCTACATGTCCTTTGCCATCACCGATAACCACCAATGCAGAAAATCGTAGACGTTTTCCTCTGGATGTTACCTTTGAAACCCGTTTTATTTTAACAACGACTTCTTCTTGTAAATCAAGTTCTGTTGGATTAATCATAAATGTAAAACCAATTTTTGGTTAAAAATTAAGGCCCCCTTCTCGAGCTCCATCAGCTAAAGATTTAACCCTGCCGTGAAACGGAAACCCATTTCTGTCAAATATTACCCTGGTTATTTTTCCTTCTTTTGCTCTTTCAGCTAAGGCCTTACCCACAATATTTGCACACTTTATTTTAGAATCAGCCGACCCAATTATTTTTTTCAATGATTGATTATTTGAAGATGCAGATACGACCGTTTTCCCTTCCCTATCATTTATGATTTGGGCTTCAATATGTCTATTACTACGATAGACGCAAAGTCTAAACCTGTCCACCAATTGTTTTGACAGTCCTTTACTCCTATTTCTTCTTCGTTGGAATCTACTCTTTTTTCGTCTTAATTCACTCACGAAACATCCCCGCCTACAGTTTTTCCTTGTTTCTGCCTTACATATTCACCCTTATATCGTATTCCTTTCCCTTTATAAGGTTCAGGTTTTCTGAATGAACGAATTTTAGCAGCCACCTCGCCTACTAATTGTTTATCATATCCGGTTACGGAAATTTCCGTTCGATTTGCTCTAATGTTAATTCCTTCCGGTGTTTCAAATAATATATCATGTGAAAATCCAAGTTGCAGATGTAGTCTATTGCCCTGCATATTTGCCTGATAGCCAACTCCTCTGAGCTCCAATTCCTTTGCAAATCCAACTGACACCCCTTTAACCGCATTGGAAATCAATTGCCGTACGGTACCATGCATGGCTCGATATTTTCTTTCCTCAGAAGACCGGGAAACTGTTATTTTATTATCATTCGACTTAACATCTATACCTTTGATAATTAGTACTTCTAATTCTCCTTGTGGGCCCGAAATCCTGGCTGTACCATTATTTAAAGAAAACGACACGGATTCGGGGATTTGAATTGTTTTTTGACCTATTCTTGACATAATCTTACCATACACTACAAAGATATTCACCACCTACATTTAATTTGCGAGCAGTTTTATCTGATAATATTCCTTTTGAAGTAGATAAAATAGCAATGCCCAATCCATCCAACACTTTTGGAATATTATGAATATTCACGTACACTCTGCAACCGGGTTTGCTTTGTCTTTTAATTCCAGATATAACAGGTTCTCCATGGACATCATATTTCAGAAAAACTCTAATGGACTCTTTTTCTCCTGAGAAAATAAATATAAAATCCTTAATATAGTGTTCTTCCTTAAGCACAAAAGCAATGCGTTTTTTCATTCCGGATGAAGGAATGTCCACCCATCTTTTTTCAGCCATAAAACCATTCCTAATTCTGGTGAGAAAATCAGCAATTGGGTCTGTCATTGACATAATACTATTCCTACCAACTCGCCTTAGTCACTCCGGGAATTTCTCCCCTTAGTGCCATTTCACGAACCACAATCCGAGATAAACCAAATTTTCGAAGATATCCTTTGGGTCTCCCTGTTAAAAAACACCTGTTTGTAATCCGGTTTGGATTAGAGCGTTTGGGTAACTTGTGAAGTTCGTCCCTAACTTTTTGTTTCTCTTCTAAACTAAGCTTTGGATCTTTTAGATGTGCTTTTAATTCTTTTCTTCTTGAGGAGTATTTTTCAACCATTTTTCTTAAATGAATTTCTCGGACTACTTTTGATTTTTTTGCCATTAAACTGATTCCCTTTCTGCTTGATTATTAACTGGTTTTTCTCTCAGGGGAAATCCAAATTCCTTTAAAAGCCAATAGCATTCTTCATCCGTGGATGCTGTGGTATTGATCGCAATATCCAACCCGCGAATTGTATCAATATCATCATAATGAATTTCTGTAAACACAATTTGCTCTTTAATACCAAAAT
>CAZBBE010000194.1:0-2392 GCA_964489755.1 uncultured bacterium
GGAGGGAATTGGGAATTTTGAAGGTGATGGGATATTCAAGGAAAAACATTATGAGTATTGTCATAAATCAGGGTTTGATACTTGGGTGCATAGGATGTTTCTCAGGTTCCATTTTTGGTGGACTATTGGTTTGGATGCAATCAAATCTGGATTTGCTTCCACTGCCGGAAGACATTTATTTTATGGAAGCACTTCCGACTAAATTACCATTCACCGAATTTTTACTCGTTCCTGTTTTAGGTTTGGTGTTGGTTGCGGGCGCGTCTTATCTTGCTTCTAGGCAGGCTGTAATGATCACCGCAATTAATGCATTTCAACTTGAAAAATGATTCTATCATGCAGACATATTAACAAATCTTATTCTAATGGTGAAAACCGCCTCGTAGTTTTAAAGGATATCTCATTGGAATTGGAGGCAGGAGAAATTGTATGCATTATGGGTTCATCAGGTGCAGGGAAATCAACATTATTGAATATCTTGGGTACTTTAGATTCACCCGATTCTGGTATTGTCAAAATAAACGGGAAGGATATATCAAAAATATCAGAGATAGAAACAGCACATTTGAGAAATAAGGATCTGGGTTTTGTCTTTCAGTTTCACCATTTATTACCAGAATTTACCGCTTTTGAAAATGTTTTGATTCCATCGTTGATTAGGAAAAATTCTAATAAGGATAAATCTCATGCACTTGAACTATTCGAATTCATGAATTTGACCGGAAGGATGACTCATTATCCCCAACAATTATCCGGAGGAGAAAGACAGCGAGTCGCTATAATGAGAGCACTTATCCAAAAGCCTGCTTTAGTGTTGGCAGATGAGCCAACGGGGAATTTGGATAAAAACAATACAAAAAACCTATTGGATTTAATTATAAAAATTAGTGACGAATTCAAACAAACATTTTTAATTGCTACTCACGATACTATGGTTGCTCAAATAGCTCATCGCAGATTTTGCCTCACAAATTCTACACTGAATATGATGGATAACCTTTGATTCTTTCTCAGTAAAGGGTAATTTTGTCTATATGAAGGAGAATTTTTCCAAACGAGTCCAATCTATAATGCGGTACGCAAAGGAAGAGGCAATCCGTTTGGGACATAGTTATGTCGGATCTGAACATCTGCTTTTAGGTATTATAAAGCAGGAAACGGGTGTGTCCCATAAATTATTTGAAATTTATAATTGCGATGTGAATGGGATGCGTTCAATGATTGAAGATTTGATTAAAACTTCAGGTGGTACGATGACATTGGGACATCTTCCGTTGACAAGAAGAGCTGAACGGATTTTACGAAATACGTATAATGAAGCCACAAAATTAAATATCACTATTGCAGATGACGAACACCTTCTTTTGGCTATTTTAAGGGAACCTGAGGGCATTGCCTATGAAACTCTTAATGCATTTAAAATAAATTATGAAATGGTAAGGGAATTACTGGAAGAGAAAAAGGAGTTCAAAAAAAATAAAAATGTATCCGTATTTGCACCAGGAAAAATCACAAAACAAAAAACTCCAGCTTTAGAACATTTTTCAAGAGATATAACTTGTTCAGCAAAAAAAAATGAATTAGATCCAATCATCGGAAGAGAAAATGAGATTGAACGGGTCGCCCAAATATTAACACGCAGGAAAAAAAACAACCCTGTTCTCATCGGAGAACCGGGAGTTGGGAAAACAGCTATTATTGAAGGATTAGCTCAAAGAATAATTAACAAATCCGTTCCCCGGATTCTCCATAATAAACGAATTCTGGCATTAGATTTAGCCGCAATTGTTGCCGGTACGAAATATAGAGGACAGTTTGAAGAACGAATGAAAACCATTATGACTGAACTTGAGGATACAAGTGATATCATTTTATTCATAGATGAATTACATACTTTGGTCGGTGCTGGAAGTGCAGCAGGTTCCTTGGATGCTTCCAATATGTTTAAACCTGCCTTGGCGAGGGGAGATATACATTGCATTGGAGCTACTACCATGGATGAATACAGGAAATATGTTGAAAAAGACGGTGCCTTAGAGCGGAGGTTTCAAAAGATAACGGTTCATCCTCCATCTGTAAAGGAATCAATAGCAATATTGGAAGGACTAAAGACAAACTATGAAGTTCACCACAATGTTACTTACTCTCAAAAAGCAATTGAAACATGTGTTTATTTATCTCATCGTTATATTTCAGAACGATTTCTACCGGATAAAGCAATTGATGTCATGGATGAGTCAGGCTCAAGAGCGTACATTCGTAATTTGACGGTCCCAAAGAAAATCCTAGATATTGAGGTGGAAATTGACCAAGTCATGCAGAAAAAGGAAACAGTAGTCTCGCTGCAAAAATTTGAAGAAGCTGCTGCTTTGAGAGATTCAGAACAAAAACT
>CAZBBE010000195.1:0-2389 GCA_964489755.1 uncultured bacterium
TATTTTGTCTGTACACAACATTAAAGTTGTGAAAATCACGCCCAGCGGCGCCCATAATAATCGTTTTTATCGGGTTCATTAATAAAATCCTTTTTTTAAGAATGTGTTACACGTTGTGAATAAAAAAAATACAAATTGGAAGTGCAGAGTTTAGGTAAAACCGAAATGTTGCTTATATAAAAGTAGCCTACTTTGGATTTTTCTCATGAATCTTTCATAAATGGATACCGGTAATCTGTTGGTGGTTCAAAGGTTTCCTTCATTGTCCGTTGGGATACCCAACGAATTAAGTTAAAAATGGAACCGGCTTTATCATTGGTGCCGGATGCCCGACTTCCGCCGAATGGTTGTTGCCCTACTACGGCTCCTGTGGGTTTATCATTTATGTAGAAATTACCTGCAGAATGAGATAGCACCTGTTTTACTTCATCTACTACTACTTTATTTTGAGCAAAGACAGCACCTGTGAGAGCATAGGGAGAGGTAGAATCCACCAGTTTTAATGTTTCGTTCCAATCCTTTGGTTCGTAAATATAAATAGTAAGAACAGGGCCAAAAATCTCTTCTTCCATAGTTTTAAAATAGGGATCAATGGTTAGGATGGTCGTGGGTTCTATAAAATATCCTTTTGAATCATTATAACCACCACCCGTTAGAATTTCAGCATCATTGGAATTTTTTGCGTAATCAATATATTTAGAAATGGATTCAAATGCAGTTTTGTCAATGACGGCATTCATAAAATGGGTAAAATCCTCGGGGTCTCCCATTTTGATAGTGTTTACCTCTAAAATATATTTAGTTTTTACCTCATCCCAAATCGTGGATGGAATGTAAGCTCTGGACAGTGCAGAACATTTCTGTCCCTGAAACTCAAATGCACCTCTGACCATAGCTGTTACCAGACCATCAATATTGGCGGACTCATGGGCTATACAAAAATCTTTTCCGCCGGTTTCTCCCACAATTCGTGGATAGGATTTATATTTTTGTATATTTTCTCCAACCGTTTTCCACATATTTTGAAAAACAATGGTGGAACCAGTGAAATGTACTCCTGCAAGATCAGGGTGGTTCATAACCTGCGGTCCTACAAAAGAACCATTTCCAGGAATGAAATTGATGACCCCATCCGGTAATCCCGCTTCCTTGAACAATTTCATGAGAAAATAGGCTGGATACACTGTACTGGAGGCCGGTTTCCACAAAGCAACATTTCCCATGAGGACTGGGGCTGTGGGGAGATTACCAGCAATACTTGTAAAGTTGAAGGGGGTAACGGCAAACACAAATCCTTCCAACGGACGGTGCTCCGTGGTATTTTTCATTCCATCTGGAGAATACATGGGCTGGTGTTGGTAGAGTTCCTGGGCGAACCATGCATTAAATCTCCAAAAATCAATGAGCTCACAGGCAGCGTCAATTTCAGCCTGAAACGCATTCTTACTCATATTTAGCATGGTGGCTGCATTTATTGTATCCCGCCAGGAACCTGCCAAGAGATCAGCCATTTTTAAAAATATTTTCGCTCTTTCTTCAAGGGATGTTTTTGACCATGTTTTCCACACATTGAGAGCTGAATCAATAGCCAATTGAATTTCTTCTTCTCCGGCTTTGTGAAATGTACCCAATACATGTTGATGGTCATGAGGGACTACGCAGGTGCTGGTATTTCCGGTTTTTATTTCTTCTCCGCCAATAATAACCGGAATTTCAATTTGAGTAGATTTTAATTTAGATATTTTTGTTTTTAACGATTTTTTTTCCGGAGAATTTGGAGCATAATTTTTTACAGGTTCGTTTTCTGGTTTGGGGATATTAAATGGTATATCTATCATAATATAATTTAGTGCGTTTATCGAATGAATTTATAGTGTAAAACGGCGGGAAAAGTAACGGTAGAGGTGGATGTGAATCAAGGATAGTGATATATTGAATTAATTAAATAACTTAAATAATCATTTAAGTAAATTATTCTTAAAAACATTTTAATTTTATCACTCGAAATGACAGAAAAAATAAATCAGACAGTTCGTGTGCGATTTGCTCCCAGTCCTACCGGACAACTTCATTTAGGTAGCGCCAGAACAGCATTATTTAATTGGCTATTTGCACGTTCACATAATGGAAAATTTCTTTTGAGGATAGAGGATACGGATAAAGTTCGTTCCAAACAGGAATTTGTGAATCAGATTTGTGATTCCCTTCAATGGATGGGATGTGAATGGGACGGGGAACTGATTTTTCAATCGAAACGAAATATATTGTATGCAAAAGCACTGGAGAAGTTGGTAAAGTCGGGAAATGCCTATCACTGTTTTTGTGATAAAGACGAATTAGCAAAAATTCGATCTGAGAGAGAAAAAGTTGGATTGGGTTATTCTTATCC
>CAZBBE010000196.1:0-2368 GCA_964489755.1 uncultured bacterium
GTACTTACAGAGCAACCAGACCATGGTCGTGGGGGATATTCTGGATATCCAAAAAGTTAAGAGCGCCCTTATGGGGCAGGGTGTCGTTTTTCACTTTGCTGGTTTGGCCAATCTCGATCAAGCATCGGATCAACCGTTGGAGGTTGTTAACCAAAATATTGTAGGTACCGTACACTTATTGAATGCTGCCGTTGAAGCCAAAGTCCGGCGATTTGTGTTTGCTAGCACTATTTATGTTTACAGTGGTCTGGGCGGGTTTTACAGATGCAGCAAACAGGCGACTGAACTTTTTATTGAGGAATATAATAGTCGCTATGGACTTAATTTTACAGTTCTCCGTTACGGTTCTCTGTATGGGCCCCGAGCTAGTGAGGACAATGCTGTCCGGCGTTTTCTCCTACAGGGACTCCGGGACGGGGCGATAGCTTATCCGGGAACTGGCGATGAAATGCGGGAATATATCCATGTTAATGATGCGGCCCGGTTGACCGTAGATATCCTCGCGCCAGAACATAAAAACAAGCATATTGTCATAACCGGTCATCACCCAATGAAAAGTCGGGAAATGCTGGAAATGGTTCAGGAGATACTCAAAAAAGAGATCACCTTCAAATTTTCGAATGCTCCAAACAATTTTCATTACACACTGACCCCTTATTCATTTATTCCTAAAATAGGTTCAAAACTTGTGAGTAACCTCTACGTGGATATGGGGCAGGGCCTACTTGAATGTCTTCAGGAAATTTCCCGCGAACTGGAACAATCCCAAAAAACCGATTGAGGACGGCAGTAGATGATTCGCGCTATCGCGTTCGACTTTGACGGGGTTTTGGTGGAATCAGTCGACATCAAAAACCGGGCCTATGCCCGGTTATTTGAAAAGGAGGGGGCGGAACTGGTTCAAAGTATTTTGACCTACCATCTGAAAAATGGAGGGGTGTCCCGATTTATTAAATTTCGGACTATATACCGAGAGATACTTGAGCGCCCTCTTTCGGAAAGAGAATTTCAACTTTTGTGTGACCGGTTTTCTAGGTTGGTGGTCGAAGAGGTTGTTGCGGCACCTTGGGTCGAAGGGGCACAGGATTTTCTTGTCAAGAATAAAGATCGTTATACCTTTGCCATCATTTCGGGAACGCCTGAAGATGAATTGAAACAGATAGTTCGCTCCCGAGCGATGGAACCCTTTTTTGACGTTGTTCTGGGTTCACCGAAGGACAAGGTGGCGCTTCTTCTGGAGGTTATGCTCAGGTTTGATCTGAAACCTGAAGAAATCCTGTTTATTGGAGATTCAGAAACAGATTGGAATGCAGCCCGTGCGACCAAGGTACCTTTCTTCTGGAGACGTTCTTCCTCTCAGGTCTCTCTCCTTCCTGGTTATACAGGCCCTAGATTATCCTCCTTAAGAGATCTTGACTTAAACCTCCGGCAGCTTGTATCCAGTTACCGGTCCTGATTTCCTTGACTTTGTTTGGTGCAAACCTGTAACGGCTAGGGGATAGTAACTTTTTGAGTATCGTACCTCTTCTCCCTCTTCATTTTATGAAATTCAGAAACCCGGAAATAGACAGACTCTTTGACTACCTTTCGACAAAATCGAGGGAGGCCTATAAAGATCCTTTTCTGATATCTAACGTTGTATTGAGCAAGCAGGAAACTTGTGGAAAAGTTTTGGAAAATTATCTAGCGAATACAACTCCCAAGGAGATCACCTTACTCTTTTCTGTAAAAAAACTAGTTCTTTATTTTGTCAAAAATTTAGCGGGTTTTTTTCTTTATATACTGTCTACTTTGGCTCATAGGCTTTCAGGACAAAAATTTCACCTCCAAGAAACAGGTGAATGCCTGATATTGGATACCTATTTCCAAGTAGGCGATATTCTTAATAGGGGCCGAATGGAGGACACCTATTTCCCCGGGCTGTCTAAAGTGTTAATCAAAAGAAATAAAACACATGTGTATGTTCCTAGGTTGATTGGCTCTAATCAGTTCTTCGATCTTTTCCGAGCTTTTCGAATTCTCAAAAAAATCAATGCTCCTGTCCTGACGGAATTTCAAATGGTTCGGTTTGTTGATTATCTGGACGCCGCCCGGTTCTTGTTTCTTTATCCGTTTTCATTTTTTCGGTTTATTAAAAAGCTTGGATCATCTTATGAAGATAAGATCCTGCGTTATGGGTTGTGGCAGGCTTTGGATGGTGTGATACTGGGGGGGGATATGCGGTACCTATTGGGTAAACGGCTAGCATCTATGAAAAATGATGGAATAAAATGTCTGAGTTGGTATGAAAATGTGGTGGCTGAAAAAAATTTCTATAGGGGATTACGCTCCTATTCAAAAAAACCGGAGATAATAGGTATGCAGTCTT
>CAZBBE010000197.1:0-2339 GCA_964489755.1 uncultured bacterium
TTCAAAATGAAAATATTTCCGATTGTTATAAAAAATTAAGAATCGATAACGGATTTGATATCGGTTTGGAAATGTCCGGAAATTCTCAGGCATTGCAGGAGGTGATCTATCACATGTACCACGGTGGAAAAATTGCTTTATTAGGAATTCTTCCAAACGAAACAAAGGTGAACTGGGATAAAATTATTTTCAAAGGTCTCCATTTAAAGGGGATTTACGGCAGGAAAATGTTTGAAACATGGTATAAGATGACCCAACTCATTCGTGGGGGACTGAATGTATCACCGATTATTACCCATAAATTCCCAGCAGATGATTTTGAGAAAGCATTCTCTGTAATTAAATCCGGTGATTGCGGCAAAGTCATATTGGAATGGTGAATACATGAGTTATCCAGAAACCCATTATAAACAAACACTGAAGAATATTGAAAAGGATGGATTGTATAAAAGGGAACGGACCATCACCACTCCCCAAGGTGTTGCCATTAGAACAACGGATGGAGGTGAAGTTCTCAACTTTTGCGCCAATAATTATTTAGGATTATCCAACCATCCGGATATCAAGGGGGCAGCGAAAAAAGCATTGGAGGAACATGGATTTGGACTCTCCTCCGTTCGATTTATTTGCGGAACTCAGGACCTCCATTTAAAATTAGAAAACAGAATTTCAACCTTTTTTGGTACTGATGATACAATACTTTATACATCCTGTTTTGATGCGAATGGAGGATTATTTGAAACACTGTTGGGATCGGAAGATGCCATTGTCAGTGATACCTTGAACCATGCATCGATCATTGATGGAATTCGTTTATGTAAAGCACAGCGTCATCGGTTTGCCAACAGTGATATGGATGAATTGGAAAGAATTTTGAAGGAAACCCAAAATGCCAGATTTCGCTTGATAGCTACCGATGGAGTGTTCTCCATGGACGGGTTCATTGCCAAACTGGATAAAATCACCTCTCTTGCTGAAAAATATGATGCAATGGTCATGGTGGATGATTCCCATGCAACTGGATTTGTTGGAAATACCGGTCGAGGATCCGGTGAACACCATCAAGTTTTGAATAAAATTGATATCATCACCTCAACTCTGGGGAAAGCATTAGGCGGCGCTTCGGGAGGATTTACGACAGGACGTAAAGAGATCATAGATCTGCTCCGTCAGCGTTCACGACCATACCTGTTTTCCAATACTCTGGCTCCGGCTATTGTTGCTGCCGGAATTAAGGTATTTGACATGCTTTCTTCATCAACAGAACTTCGGGACAAACTTGAAGAACACACAATTTATTTTCGTAAAAAAATAACGGAGACGGGTTTTGACATAAAAACGGGAATCCATCCCATTGTACCAGTTATGCTCTACGATGCAAAACTGGCCCAAAGAATGGCGAGAGAATTACTGAAAAAAGGAATTTATGTCATCGGATTTTTTTATCCTGTTGTACCAAATGGAGAAGCAAGAATCAGAGTTCAAATTTCTGCTGCCATGGAAAAACAGCATTTGGATAAAGCTGTGGATGCTTTTGTCAGCGTGGGAAAGGAACTGAAGGTAATTTAAATTTTATTAATAAAGTTTTGCCAGTATAAAAATTGCCAACTTATATTTGCTGGCTTTTTTCATATTATAAATATCAATTTTAGATTACATTAAATGAATAAATCACAGACACCCCGATATATTATTATCGGACTTATTTTCACCTGGGCACTTTATTCCATTTGGCCGTCTATTAGGTTCCAGACTCTTTCAGAAGAAAAAAAGGAAACCATGCGGGAAGAAGGAACGATGGAAATTTTGGAAGATAAGGTCATCCGGCAGGGACTGGATTTGAAGGGCGGAATGTACATTGTATTGGAAGTGGATCTTCCTGCATTGATAACCAATCTGGCTGTCAATATTGACAAACCCTTTGAAAAGACTGTAGAGGAATTATCTGAACAGGTCAATGCTCCCGATGCAGATTTTTTTAATTTATTCAAGAAAGCAATATCAAAACATAATTTGAGACTTCCCCGCTATTACCATGAATATGGATCAAACGTAGATGATATCGTTGATCGGTTAAATGATGAATCAGATGATGCTATAAACCGTGTGTTAGAAATCCTAAGAAACCGTGTAGATCAATTTGGTGTTTCAGAGCCTACTATCCAAAAACAGGGTAACAGCCGAATCATCGTTGAATTAGCAGGAATTCAGGATTCAGAAAGAGCCAGAGCTTTACTCCAAAGCACAGCTCTTCTTGAATTTTATCTTGTAAAAGACGGGGAACTTACAAACTCTCTAAACCTGAAAATTGATAAGTTGTTGAAGGGGAAAGAAGAACT
>CAZBBE010000198.1:0-2278 GCA_964489755.1 uncultured bacterium
AAATACAATGACCCAAAATGAAATCTGGAATTATTGCAACCAACAGGAAAGCGTATCGTGATTATTTTATTATCGATACATGGGAAGCAGGAATTATTCTGAAAGGGAGTGAAGTAAAAAGTTTAAGGGAAGGAAAGGTAAATTTAAAGGATTCATATATTTCAATTAGGAATTACACAGCCACATTGATTGGTCTTCATATTAGCGCATATTCCCATACCGGTTTCTCCGGGCATGAACCGTATAGACAAAGACAACTTTTATTATCAAAAAAAGAAATGACTCGATTATCACAGAAAGTTGCAGAAAAAGGATTAACATTGATCCCCGTTAAAATGTATTTTAAAGGGAGCTGGGCAAAAATAGAAATAGCTTTAGCCAAGGGAAAGAAAACATTTGATAAACGAGAATCTATTAAACGTAAAGATATGAAAAGAGATTTGGACAGAGAATTAAGAAATAAATTATGACGTTTAAGTCTATAAATGAACAAATGAATATCATTTCCAGAAATGCTGAAGAAATTATTCCTGAAGATGAACTCATTAAAAAATTAAAGGTCTCCCGGAAAAAAAAATCACCACTTATCGTCAAACTGGGTTGTGACCCGAGCAGACCAGATTTACATATTGGACATTCGGTAGTTCTGAGAAAACTACGGCAGTTTCAGGATTTGGGTCATACTGCCGTCCTTGTCATTGGAGATTTTACAGCAATGATTGGTGATCCATCCGGCAGAAATAAAACACGACCACAATTAACAATTGAAGAAACTGCTAAATATGCGAAAACATATGTTGAACAGGCAGATATCATATTGGATATCAATAAATTGAAAGTTGTGTACAATACTAATTGGCTTTCAAAAATGAATTTTGGTGATGTAATACACCTTGCCAGTAAATATACAGTAGCAAGAATGCTGGAAAGGGATGACTTTACCAAGCGATTTAAAAATGAGATCCCTATTTCAATTCATGAACTCCTTTATCCCTTAGCCCAAGGAATGGATTCTGTAGAGTTGAGCGCTGACATAGAATTAGGAGGAACGGATCAAAAATTTAATTTACTTGTAGGTCGTGACCTTCAGAGAGTATCCTGCCAAATGCCCCAAGTGATTATTACTAATCCATTGTTGGAGGGAACAGATGGCGTAGAAAAAATGTCAAAATCTTATAATAATCATATTGCTCTAAACGACTCTCCGGAAGAAATGTATGGGAAAATAATGTCCATACCTGATACATTAATTTTAAAATATTTTCAACTTGCAGCAGATGCTGATGAAAAGGTAATAAATAGAGTTAAGGTAGACTTAAATGATCCAGAAAAAAACCCTCGTGATTTGAAAAGAAAATTAGCAAGGAAAATAATTGAATTATATCATGATAAAGATGCTGCAATGAAAGGGGAAAAACACTTTGATAAGATATTTGTTATGAAAGGAACACCTGAAGATATTCCTGAAATATCTCTCAAAACAGTATCTCTTTTAGTCGATGTATTAAATGAACAAAAAATAGTCAATAGCAAGACAGAAGGGAGACGAATGATCAAACAAAACGCTGTGAGGGTAAATGGACAACTATGCAAGGATATTCAATATCAAATTGTTCCAGGACAAGAATATATCATCAAGGTTGGGAAACGTCGTTTTATAAAAATAATATAGGGAAAATATTCTTCTGAGTTCACTTACACTACTCTAATTGATTCATAATAATTTCTTTTTATTTCAATTATCCGATTATTTCTGTTTATCAGTTTCATTCAAACATCTAAATTCAATTTCCATTTTTTATTGAACAATTAAAAACTGAGGAGTAATTATGGCAGAAAATGTCATGGAATTCAGTGACGATAATTTTGAGTTGGAGGTTTTGAAGGCTGACATCCCCGTTTTGGTTGATTTTTGGGCAGAATGGTGCGGACCCTGCAAAGCCTTAGCACCTACCGTAACAAATTTAGCTGATGAATATAAAGATAAAGTTAAGGTAGGAAAGGTCAATGTGGATTTAAATGGGCATACAGCCTCAAATTATGGTGTACGGAGTATCCCTACTCTTTTGATTTTTCAAAATGGTACAATTGTCAATCAAATTGTTGGAAATGTACCAAAAGAAAGTATTACTAAGCTGCTAAACGAAGTAGTTTAGCCGACACTAAAGAGGATTTCTTTTATTGGAATTCTAAATTTGGATTTTTTATTTTATTAAATGATGAGAAGGAAAGTAATAATCATAGGTTCCGGACCTGCGGGTTTGACTGCTGCTCTTTA
>CAZBBE010000199.1:0-2276 GCA_964489755.1 uncultured bacterium
GAATGGGAGCAGTAATTGCCAAGGAACTTCATGAAAAGAACATTCCATTTGTTGTAGTAGATCTAAATGAAGAAAAAATAAAAAAGATAAACGATTTAGGATACTTAAATCTTCATGCTGACGCAACCTTTGATACAACTCTCAGGGAAGCTGGAATAATGAATTCAAAAGGGATAGCCATTACGTTGGATACGGACCAGGACAATTTATTTGTCACTATGTCAGCAAAAAATCTTAATCCAGACTGTTTTTTATTGAGCAGATGCAGTCAGAAAGAAACTGGTAGAAAACTAAAACGTGCCGGTGCTGACAAAATTGTAAATCCTTACATTGCAGGCGGTCACCGAATGAAAGAACTCCTCATCGCACCATATTTAGAAGATGTTGTCTCGATGAATACTGGTCAGTCCAATCTTGATTTTGTATTGGAAGAACTAAAAATTGATGAACTGCCACACTTAAATGGGGTAAAAATAAAACAAACTAATCTGAGAGAGAAATATAGCTTGATGATTATTGGTGTCATTGACGAAAGTGGAAATAAGATTGTTAATCCAGACCCTGAATATGAATTGTCAAATGAACATAAGATTATTCTCATAGGGGATAAAAATAACATGGAATTATATTTTGCGGACGTTAATATTAATGTCGCATAATGTATATTATGTATAATTATTATTTAATAAGACTGTTTCCCTTATCCTCCTTATAATTTCCACAATATTCACCTAATTTATGTATAACCCTAGATTTCTCAGAATATCAATACACCTTGTATATTTTGCCCTGTTTATATTTGTAGGATTCATTATTATTTCAGCTGTTTTATATCCAGGGACAACAATTCGTGATCATAATACTGTGGGATATAACATATTTAATAATTTTCTAAGTGATCTTGGAAGGACAATTACACACCATTGTAGTATATCAGACAATATCGGTGATACATGCATCGGTGGTAGTAACAATTTCTTCTCAGCATTTTTCTTTAACAATGCCATGTTTATATGCGGAATTATATTCATCATATTTTATGTAGCACTTCCCGGTTATTTTTATGATGAGCAGGTCTTATACAGATTATCTATTTTTGGTTCGGTTCTTGGTGTCACCACCTGTTCATTCTTTGCGATAGTAGGATTAACCCCGGCAGATCTTTATTTTGACTTACATGTTTTTTTCGCAAACAATATGTTTAAGATTGCGTTCCCAACTGCACTGATATACAGTTTTGTTATTTACAGGTCAAAATTATTGAGCACTCTCTATGGTATTGGTTATTTTGCCTTTTCAATCTCACTTATTCTTTATGTAGCTGTTCTTGAATTTGGTCCGAGCCCAACCAATTCAGATTTTGCCCTAATATTCCAGGCAACAACACAAAAAATGATCGCTCTTGCGTTTGTTCTATCCAGCCTGATGCTAGCCAAAGGAATAAAACGGTCGTTCAGTTAATTTGATTTGATAACAAAATTAACCAATCTGTTGGGTATATATATTGTTTTTATCAGTTCGCCCTTACTCAAATATTCAATGACCTTTTCAATTTGTTTTACCTGATTAATAACGTCCTCCTCCTCTAATTCCTTAGAAACATTCAAAGTAGACCTCAGTTTTCCATTGATCTGAACAGCGATCTCCACCTCATCTACTTTTGCTAATTCTTCATTATATTCAGGCCAGGCATCAAAGGCAATAGAATCTTTCCCACCCCATAAGGAATTAACCTCCTCGCACATATACGGTAGAAATGGTGACAGCAGTCTTAATAATATCCCAAATATCTCTTCATTCATCTTGTCTAACGATGATAAATGATTCTGCAAAATCATCATCTGAGAAATTGCCGTGTTAAACCGCAGATTTTCAATGTCCTCTGTAACTTTTTTAATGGTTTGATGCAGCAACTGTGTTGTTTCTTTTTTCGGAAGGTCAGATGTTTGTTTTTCTTCCATGGAGAGAAACAGTTTCCATAATCTCTCAATAAATCTGTAAGAACCGTAAAGTCCTTTTTTATCCCAGGGTTTTGCTTTGTCCAAAGGACCTAAAAACATCTCATAAATACGAAATGCATCTGCACCAAACTCTTCAATAATTTCATCAGGATTAATTACATTTCCCCGCGATTTACTCATTTTCTGACCGTCCTCGCCTAGGATCATTCCCTGATTAAATAATTTTTGAAATGGTTCCCGCGTGCTAACCAGTCCAAGATCATGAAGTACATGGTGCCAAAAACGGGAATAAAGTAAATGCAAAACAGCATGCTC
>CAZBBE010000200.1:0-2275 GCA_964489755.1 uncultured bacterium
CTGTTTTTGTCGTATGGCGTTTGCGAATTTGGAAACTTTTTGGCTGGAATAAATAAATTGTCTTATGAATTTTGATTCAGTTTCCATCCTGATTGTAAATTATAATGTCAAAGAGTATTTGGGGAACTGTATTGATTCCATCCTACAATCGGAATATAAGGGTGGAATAGAAATTGTAGTTGTGGATAACCATTCGTTCGATGGTTCTGATGAATTTATACATGACAGATTCCCTGATGTAAAGGTGATTAAAAATTCTAAGAACCTTGGGTTTGGAAAAGCTGTTAACCAGGCAGCAAGAGTTGCTACAAATGACTATTTATTGATTTTAAATCCAGACACAGTTATTCAGGAAGATACGATTGCAACATTTGTTCACTATATGAAAGACCATCCGGAAGCAGGATTGATTGGACCAAAAATATTAAATCCGGATGGATCACTCCAATTAACGTGTAAACGTTCATTTCCAACGCCAGGTGTTGCTCTTCCTAAATTACTTGGTTTATCTAAAGTCTTTCCTAAATCAAAATGGGCAGGAAAATATAATTTAACCTACCTGAATCAAGAAGAAGTTCATTCTGTGGATGCTGTGAGCGGTTCATGTATGTTTCTCCAAAGAAAATTATTTACAGATATTGGAGGATTTGATGAACGGTTTTTTATGTTTGGCGAAGATATTGATTTATGTTACAGGATTAAGGAATCGGGAAATGAAATTTATTATGTTCCAAGGACAAAGATTATTCATTATCGCGGGGAATCGGTCAAATTTGCTCCTTATGACAGTATCAATGCATTTTATAACGCAATGATTCTTTTTTATGGGAAACATTTTTCAAAAAGTCAGAGTATTATTAGTCGGTTGGGTATTCGTTTTGGAATCATTTTTCGTCAATATGTTACTCTGATTGGAGAATTGAAGTCCCAGATAATTTCTGTTTTTCTTGACGCAGCAGTTGTTCTTTTTGCTTTTCTTGTTACGATTCCAATTAAATTTTCATATTATGATCCGATTACAATGAGCAACGGGATTATCCCCACTGTATATATCCTGTTCTGGTTGATTGTTGGGTCTGTATTTCAATTATATGGTCGTTTTATTCTTTCCTATACCAGAGCGTTCATGTCAAGTTTGACAGGATTTTTCGTTGTGGTGGTGTTTACATTTTTCTTTAAACAATATGCATTTTCTCGGTTAATAATTTTGGTTGCAAGCGGAATCATACTATTTCTCATTCCAGGCTGGCGGTTGATAGGACACTATTTCATGTCGCATGGATTTCTGTATCGTATAAAAGACAGGCATAATATTCTTTTTACAAGAAAAACACTGGTTGTTGGTGCGGATACAGAGGGAATAAGAATCGCAAAAAAAATTCAGAAACGGATAGATTCAGGATTGGCTATTATAGGTTTTGTTGACAAAAATTTAACAGGAAGGCAGGAAGATTTTCCGGCTCCATTTCTTGGCTCGATTGATGATATTCGGGATATTATCAAAACACATAGAATAAAAGAGGTTATCTTTTCAAAAGGTACGCTTTCCAATAAGAAAATTGTATCCCTCATGGATAGTACAAAAGACCTGCATCTTACATATCGTATGGTACCTCGTCAACAGGATATTCTTATTGGTAAGGCATCCGTTGAAGAAATTGGTGAATTGTCTTTTATTCAGATTGAATATTCACTTTTCCATCGATTTCATCAATTAACGAAACGTACATTTGATATTATATTTGCAGGAATCCTGCTTATACTTTTTTCTCCCGGTCTGGTATTCAGAATATTTCAAGGTCTTCCCCAAAAAATGTATTTCTGGGGGGAATCAGGAAAAAAATTTACTGCATATCTATTTCCATCAGATTCAAAGTTTGTCCATGAACTTCTATTGCTCTGGTCCGTGTTTATTGGAGATATGAGCTTTGTTGGAGCGTCATTGGTCAATTCATCTGAAGATAATCCAGATCTTATCTGCAAACCAGGATTGACTGGTCTTGGACGCATCCAAAAATTATCCAGCAATTCTGATGATCATCAGCATTTTGATCATTACTATGTTCAAAACCAGAATATTACTTTGGATATAGAAATTATGTTAAGAACAGTGTTAAGTTTGTGAAATGAGTACATATTATCTCGAATTTGAAAAACCAATCCAAGAGATTGATGAAGAAATTCTTGAGCTTCGTTCTGTTGATAATCCTTCCCAAGATTTAAAGGATAAGATTGTCAAACGTGAATCGAAGCGTATTGATCTTATGAAAAAGAT
>CAZBBE010000201.1:0-2263 GCA_964489755.1 uncultured bacterium
TTTAGGTAACAGCGAATCAGATAGAATTGTTCAATGCTATGATTTGTCACCAGATATTATTTTCATTGGAAACAAGGGGAATATAAAAAAATTAGCATCTGATAATTCACTTGTGGTTATGGTCTACCATGGAATTGGACTGAAACAGTCATATTACAATGATATATCTGATCGCGTCGATATCATTGCCGTAGAAAGTCAAGAGCGCTTCAACCAGCTTATCAGTAAAAATTATAATAAAAATAAACTTGTTTTATCTGGATTTCCAAAATTAGATCCTTTATTCAAAGAGAACTCTCAACAAACATCAAAATTTTCCCAGGATTTAGGATTGAATCCCAAAAAGAAAACAATACTTTATACTCCATCATTCTACCCATCTTCCATAGAAAAAGTATTGAAAAAATTAATTGAGGTTGATTTTCATTTCAATCTGCTTATCAAACTGCACCAGTTTAGCTGGACAAAGAAAAAATATTCTAAACATATACAACTAGCAGCGTCTCTTGATAAAAAAGAAAATGTTTGTCTTTTGCCATTGGAGGAGTTCAATATTATTCCCTATTACAAAGTGGCTGATTTAATGATTTCAGATATTTCCTCTACCCTTTTTGAATATATTATTTTAAATCGTCCTATTATACAAGTTCTGTCATTGTCTTTGCGGAAAAAACACCGGATATTTCCATTTTTAATTAGAAAACGATTAGACTACAGTCGGATGACATCCGTCAATTTTACAACTCAGATTAGTGATGTAAAAAATTTATTGGATGTCATTAAGCACAATCTTAATAACCCTGAAATAGGTTATAGCGAACGGAGAGATGCACTCAACTATTTCCATTTCTCTCCAGATGGTTTAGCCTCTAAACGACTGATCGATGCAATTGAAAAAAACTTAGAGTAAAACAATAGTATTTCCATAAATCACCACTTTTGATAGCATTGATTCTCACTGCTGCTCTGATTGTTATCTACCATTCATCAGTGTTATTGGGTTGGTGCGAGGTTGGGTCAATGTAAATTCAATAAACAAATTTTTCCTGCTTCACCAGGAGCCAAGACTTAAAAAATTTTATTTTATTGCAACCTAAAATGAATAAATATGAAATCACGAAGACTTTTCATTGAACGGTTATTTTCTTTACATTAATTTCCCTCCCTAATTTTATATTAGAATTTATATTAATTTAAAATCCATTGGAGGACCCCATCAGTTCAGATAATCATAAAGAAAGTTTTATCTGGAAATACATTTTTTCCCAGGATCATAAAATTATAGGGATCCAGTATGGTATTACATCATTACTGTTTTTACTGTTTGGATTTACTTTAATGATGATTATGCGCTGGCAATTGGCATATCCGGATACACCGGTACCTATTATTGGTGCATTATTAAGCGAAGATAAACTTTTATCTCCTGATATGTATAATGCTTTTGGTGCCATGCACGGAACTATTATGATATTTCTAGGGGTGGTACCCATCTTAGTTGGAGCATTTGGAAATTATGTAGTTCCTCTTCAGGTTGGTGCTCCGGACATGGCATTCCCAAAACTGAATATGGCAAGTTACTGGGCATATTTTGTCGGTGGGGTCATCATGTTTGCTAGTTTTTTCATTGAAGGTGGTCCTGCTGCATCTGGATGGACCATGTATCCACCATTATCGGTTATTGCAGAAAATGGCGAAACAGTTTGGCTGCTTGCTATGGTGTTTATTATAAGTTCTTCTTTATTAGGTTCCATGAATATTATTGTGACCATTGTTCAGCTTCGACCTGAAGGTCTTACCTGGATGCGTTTACCCTTTTTTGTGTGGGCTCAATTGGTAACATCATTTCTTCTGGTATTGGCATTTCCTCCCCTTGAAGCAGCAGCAGTCTTGCAATTGATGGACAGAATTGCAGACACGAGTTTTTTCATGCCATCAGGACTTATTGTGGGAGGGGAGCAGGTAGATGTAGCAGGAGGAGGCAGTCCTCTCCTATGGCAGCATTTGTTCTGGTTTCTTGCCCACCCAGAGGTCTATGTATTGATCCTTCCTGGAATGGGGATTGTTGCAGAAGTAGTTGCAAATAACACCAGAAAGCCGCTCTGGGGTTATAAAGCATTGGTATATTCAGTGGTATTCTTAGGTTTCACATCTTTTATCGTTTGGGCGCATCACATGTTTCTTACGGGAATGGGACAGGCAATGAGCGCCTTTTTCCAAACAACAACAATGATTATTTCAATACCATCAGTAATTATTCTAT
>CAZBBE010000202.1:0-2261 GCA_964489755.1 uncultured bacterium
GAAACGAACGATATATCCTCATCATTGCCTATATGTTAGGTCTTGCTACCGGAGTACATTTATTGAATTTACTGGCTCTTCCGTTCGTTGCACTTATTATTTATTTTAAAAAATTACCCTTTAATTGGAAGACGTTTCTCATAACAATGGGCATTACCGGTCTCACCTTCCTTATCATCCACAATGGGATTATAAAAGGTCTGCCAAAATTGGCGGTGGCAATCGGTCTGCCAGGTGTATTTTTTACGGTAGTCATTTTTTTTGGCGCCATGATATGGGCAATCACACAGCGAAATAAATTATTATCTATCATTTTTACATCCATGGTTTTGATCTTGATAGGATATTCCAGTTATACCATTATTTTTATTCGCTCGGGGCAGGACCCGGTCATTGATGAAAATGACCCGGAAACCGTCACGGCGGCTGTCTCCTATCTTGAACGGGAACAGTATGGTTCTGTTGGTAGATTTCCAAGACGATATAAAGGACTCCCTCCCCAGCATGAAGTTGTAGGATATCCGAAAAATGGGGAATATACTGCATCACAAAAAAGAAAATATATGTTATACAATACAGATAAACAATGGACATTTTTCTGGAATTATCAAGTAAAAAAAATGTACTGGCGATATTTTCTTTGGCAGTTTGCAGGAAGAGGTGAATCCTCTGATGACAGAGTTACCGCAATGGGAGCAAACTCAAAAGAGGACGGTGTGGATTGGACACAATTTGGATTCCCTCTTGCATTGATTTTAGGAATTGGTGGAATGTTTTATCATTTTTATCGGGATGAAAAACAGGCCTTTTCACTCTTTACTCTATTTTTTATGACAGGATTAGCAGTGATTGTGTATTTAAATCAGGACAATCCTCAACCCCGGGAAAGGGACTATTCCTACGTAGGAAGTTTTCTGGCTTTTGCCGTGTGGGTAGGAATTGGTGGTTCGGCTATTTTAGAAAAATGTTTGTCTTATTTTAAATCTCATCCCTGGCGACATCATTTGGCTTATTTGATTGTGGGACTTCAGTTGATGCTGGTTCCCTTTGTTATGTTAAGGGCAAATTACAGAGAACATGACCGAAGTGGAAATTTTGTCGCTTGGGATATGAGCTATAATATGCTCCAATCATGTGAACCCGATGGCATTATTTTTACTAATGGAGATAACGATACGTTTCCACTTTGGTACCTTCAAGAAGTGGAGGGAATCAGAAAAGACGTTACTGTTGCCAATTTAAGTTTACTGAACACTGCATGGTATATTAAACAATTAAGAGATATACGCCCTCCGGATAAACGATTTATTTTCCTTGATGATAAACAAATTAATGCGCTTGCTTCCAATTTAACTCGTTGGAAAACAAGAAATGTTACTTTGCCCTATGATACTACTGAAAAACAAATCACCTGGAAGGTAAAACCTACCTATGGCGGGCAGGCTTTAAAAGTTCAAGATGTGATGATCATGCAGATCATAAACGATACCAAATGGAAATATCCAATTTACTTTGCTGTAACGGTTTCACCTTCAAATAAAATTGGTTTGAATAATTACCTGGCAATGGAAGGGCTCACCTTTAAATTGAATGATCATAAGGTAGATAATATCGATCCGGATAAAATGTATGATTATTTGATGACGGAATTAGGTGATTCCACATGGCACAATGATTTTTCTCAGATATCTTCAATACCGGGAAATTCAGACCCAGGTACACTTAATTGGTCAGACAAATATCAACCGGGGTATCTGTTTCGAAATCTTGGGAATGAAGATGTTCATTTTAATGACCAGATCATCCGACTCCTCCAAAATTACCGAAGCGCTTATCTTCAATTAGCTGTCCATCATTATTATAATTATCAGAATTTAAAAGGCAGTAAAGAGACCAAAGAAGAAGCGGAAAGGGAGAGAAAAACGGTTTTGGCAGTACTGGACCAAATGTCTTTGAATCTTCCTGAAAAGATGATTCCTATCCCATCAAATGATTTATATTACCAGATTGGACATATTTACAGTCAGGTCGGACAACAAGACCGTTTTCGGTCTATTTTAGATGAGTTATCTGCTAGGGAAGGGACCCCTCTGAACGACAAAATCAGGTTTGGGCAAACCTATATACAGGAACTGAAAGATTACGATAAAGCCATAAATATATTTGAGGAAATGAACGATTATTATCGTAGTCTGGAAGAATCATTCAAGAAAAACCCAAAGAGTGTTTCAGCTAAATCATGGAAAAAATGGGAAACAGTA
>CAZBBE010000203.1:0-2246 GCA_964489755.1 uncultured bacterium
TAAGGGTTCCGTTCAGCATCATTGCGTCAGCTATTCCTGTTCCGCTACCAATGTATATAGCGTTTTCAACTCCTCTGAACGAACCGTGCGTACCATATAGTTCTCCCAGCCCGCAGTAATCGTTGTCATTTCCCAACCTATGGATGGGATTAAATTTGAGTCCGGTCAATCTTAAACGGTGTTCTAAAACATCGAGAAATCGTGGAACCCGGGGGCCATTTTTTGTAATGATAACTCCACGCTGTTCAGGAGACTTCAAACCGGGCATTCCAATTCCTACCATGGGTTTGTTTAAGTTATTTGTTTTAGCCAGTTCAGTGATCACACTTTCACAACTCTCCAAAATTGCTAACCCCTGTTTTTCCTCTTCAATTCGCAGTTTTGGATTATCCTTTTCGCTGAGTTGCCGACCCAGGTCAACCGGCTGAAAATTTCTATTGTTCAGAGTACTCTCAGAATAGGTTAAAGTTTTTATAACACCATCCAATGAAAATGTGGTCTCGTTTATTTGTTTAACAATCCCACCGGAAATTTTGGTCGCTCCTCCGTCTATACCAACAATAGTTGGTTTTTTTTTCATGCTAACATGGATTTCATGTTTAAAATTCTACGGTACGATTTTTCAATCCTGTCCGAGGGAATTTTTCCCTCATCAACCAATGAAATAATAGTTTCGATTGATTCCGGAATTAAATTTTCCCGATAAGGCATCAAATTATTTCCTAAACAAATGATATCATTACCAGCGATGACCATTAATTCCAGAGTCTCCTCCCAACTGTAATTATCAGAGATAGCTTTCATCACCGGGTCATCAGATATGACCACCCCGTTAAATCCCATTTTTTTTCTTAATAGGTCATCAATTATTTTTTTTGATAATGTTGCAGGATAATTTTTATCAAGTGATTTGATTAGCACGTGCCCTGTCATAATCATTTTTAAATGATTCGATTTTATTAATTCTACATAGGGGTGTAATTCAGATTCAATCCAGGAATTGGTAATATCCGTCAATTCGTCATGGGCATCCTGGATAGCGCTTCCCTGCCCCGGGAAATGTTTACCTGAAGTTGCAATCTGTTTTTTCCAGTGTTCTTCAATAAAAATACGAGAATGTTTTATAGTTTGTAGAGGATTGTCGGAAATACAGCGTCCCTCTTTTCCTATGATTGAATTAGTGTTTTTTTGAATATCCAGTACGGGAGCTAAATTTAGGTTGATACCGCATTGCTGGAGTGTGTTGGCAACTACTAAAGAAAATGCTCTTGTTTTTTCAGTATCATTTAATTTTCCAATTTCATGCCATGACGGAAATTTCGGAAAACCATATTCAGGTGTGAGCCGGTTCACAATTCCGCCCTCTTGGTCCACACCAATTAATAATGGAGTCTGAGAAATGCGCTGCAGGTCCTCAGTCAATTGTTTCACCTGTTCAGGTGATTCAATATTTCGTTTTCCGGGAGGAAATTGAGTCATTTCCAGATCATAAAGGAGAACACCACCAATGTTGTATGATTTTATCCATTTGGAAATTTCAGATTTCTCAGAAAAATTTTTACCCTGAAATCCCGCTAAAATCATTTGTCCTACCATTCGTCGAAGGGATTCGGACTTTTTTAAATTGGAAGGTATCATACCGAATAAAATTAACCAAATAATTGTATTTCAGATTTAACTTTCCTATTGGATGAAAATGAAAAAAGATGCTCCATAATTTAAAATCCATTTTTATTGTAATCCTGTTACTCATCCCTGGTTGCCGAAATCATTGGGATTGGGTCGAAACACTACCAAAACCCTGGACCCTTACTGAGGCTGAAGTGTCTGAAATACTACCTGAATTTCATTCCCGATTCCCTGATTTTAATGAAAGGCTAAAAGCTTTTTCCCTGTGGCAAGTAGGAAAACCATACGAAATATTCAAATTGGGGGAGGAAAAAGAGCCGGACCCGGACCCTATTATCCGGCTTGATGTTTCAGATTGTACTGTTCACGTGTTGACCAGTTTGGCATTTGTTCAGAGTAACTCATGGGATGAAGCAAAAAATAATATGATCCACATCCATTACAAAGACCATCAACCTGATTTTACAACACGATGGCATTTTACTTCCGACCGGATTTTATCAAATCCCGGAACGGTTGATGTAACCAAAACAATTTTACCGATTGAAAAACTTAAAACGGCAAACGTAACATTGAATCAAAAAGAAAACGGGGAAGAATTACTGGATTTGAATTGG
>CAZBBE010000204.1:0-2242 GCA_964489755.1 uncultured bacterium
CGGGGGTTTTATTATTGGTGCAAAGTACATAAGGAATTCTGTATCCAGATTTTCTATAATAAAAACAGACTCTGCCGGTGAACAAGATTGGCAATCAACATTTGTGTGGGGTAGCACCAACGAACTAACATCAATCGGGACAACTATCGATGGGGGTTATACTTTGACAGGCTATTCTTACCAAAGTGGAAACATTACCGGAAAATTTGTAAAGCTTGATTCTTTAGGGAATGAAATGTGGGTAAAGGATTTTTCAGGTGTTGTGACCAGCCAAAAAGAGACATCATCTGGCAATTTTATTTTAGGTTTAACTATACCATCTAGGGTAGCAATGATCAATGAGTTTGGGGATTCATTATGGACCAAACAGTATACCGACATTGGTTATCCAGCATTTCATATGATTACAATCGATAACAACGGCGGATATATTCTGGTTGGTAATTCAGACCTTCCCAATGGTTATGGTAATAACGATATTATTATAATGAAGATAGATTCTCTCGGTAATGATGAATGGCATATGAACTATGGTACAACCCAAAATGATTATGGTTTTTCAATCATAAATAAGGGTGTCGGAGGGTATGCTGTTGCGGGTGTATTCAATAATATGGCATATATATTGCTGATAGATAGTATTGGAAATGAAGAATGGAGCTCAACCATGGCAAATAGTACTTCATTTACGTATGATATTGTGGAAAGTAATGCAAATAAATATTTGGCAATTGGAAGAAACGAATCTCTAGACCCCGATGCAGTTTCTGTATGGTTCATATTTTCATCATGTATTGGGGATCTTGATGATGATGGCTACATAACTCCTGAAGATATTTCAATATTAACAGCTTATATCATGAATGGTGAAGATTATATGGATAACACCGATATGAACTATGATACATATATGGATATTTTTGATTTATTAATGTTGATCGATTTAGAAAACAGCAACACCGGTGAAGCATGCCAGTAATATTTCATTTTAAATCTTCAATATCTAGAAACTTATCAATCATAAAAAGGAGCAAATCCATGCGAAATTATACAAAAGGATTTATTGGGGGAATCTTATCATCGGTATGTTTACTAATATTTGTGGCTGCTACTAATCAAAGCAATCAAACTTCCCAAATCTCACAAAATGAATTGATAAGTAAACTGGAAAAAATTGAAAACAAAATCGATTTCAATTATAATGTGTTGAACAAACACCTCGTACGTATCATGGCATATGGTGTAAAGGTGAAAGATGGCCATATTGATGGCGTTAGACAACCGGTTAACTGCCAGCATATACAAAAAGAATTAAAAAATAAATGAATTAATTATGTATAATAAAATGTCTGAAAGATTAACATATCTTCCAGAATTAGTAATATCCGATATAGATTATATTATTTCAAATTGTGATTATGCTTGATGATGAGATCTACGAGAATAAGCGTCTATTCTACAAAATACTGTGACATAAGGAGGTAAGAAAAAGCGGTATATTAATATTCTAAAACTATGAAGAGTGCACTAACCTTTAATGTCAGCTAGATCTAACAGGAAAGCATACTCTAGCGCTACTTCCCGATAGCGGCGGAACCGCCCAGACTTTCCACCATGGCCTGCATCCATATTCATATGTAAGTATAGTTTAGTTGTCCCTTGCCAATGGTCTCTTAGCTTGGCCACATATTTTAAAGGTTCCCAGTACTGTACCTGTGAATCAAAAAACCCCGATGTAACCAGCATATTTGGATATTCCCGATCAATAACTTGATCATAGGGTGAATAGGACAGCATATAGTGATAATACTCTTCATTGTTTGGATTACCCCATTCATCCCATTCGTTGGAAGTCAAAGGAATGCTTGCATCCAGCATCGTGGTAACCACATCCACAAAAGGTACCGCCGCAATAGCTCCTTTCCAGAGCTCCGGCGCCATATTTACCACCGCACCAATCAGCAATCCGCCGGCGCTTCCCCCTTCACAAAAAAGCTGGTTGGAGTTAGTGTAACCCTGTTCAATTAAATATTTACCAGCATCAATAAAATCTTTAAATGTATTTTTCTTGTTCAGCAATTTTCCATCATCATAGGATTGGCGTCCATAGATCTGGCTACCCCGGATATGGGCAATGGCAAAAATAAAACCACGATCCAATAAACTCAGACGGGTAGAACTGAAATATGGATCATTGGTGGAACCATAAGAACCATAAGCATACAATAACAAGTTTTGGGGG
>CAZBBE010000205.1:0-2225 GCA_964489755.1 uncultured bacterium
GGCTGACAGAGGAACAGGTCACAGCCTTGGAAGAACTGAGACTACAGTTTGAGACATTGCAGGAAGAACTAAGTGCCGGGTATCTGAGCAGTGAGATAACTGACCAAGAGTTCAGGACATCCTTTTTAGAGTTACTGGAAACTACCCATGAAAACAGGGGTGCGATTTTTACTGAGGAACAGCACCTCATTATGAGAATACACAGGGCATTGGCAGTACGAGCCCATCGCCATTTCTTTGGTCACAGGGGATTTGGACGGGGCTGACCTATACTCTGCATGGAGATTGAAAAGGGAGCGATTTTCGCTCCCTTTTTTATTTACGTGGCACTTATATTTTTGTTTACCATGAAAATTGGTCAAGGTAATTTAAAATATGTCCCCTAACGAAACATCCAATAAGAAATCCCATATTTTTGTCTATATTCAGTTATCGGGACCAGAAAATAATGACCCCCACTTAGAAGATAATTCCTCTTCGCTTATACGACAACTGGGTAATGTTCTTATGCCCCTTACTGAAACATGGGAAATAAGTTACATCGAACAGAGGGAAAGAGGGTTTTTCGTCCAGTTTAATCATGAAAAAGATGCTTTGGATTTTTCGCTATCCTTTTTGGAAAGAATGAGGGAGACCAATGATTTTGAAGTGGGGGTGGCAATCCATTGTGGGGATGATGTTCTATCTGCCCAAAGGGAAAATGAAAAACTAATCTCATTTGCCGGACCCAATGAGGTTGTTGTGTCTGAAACGTTAAATCTCCATGAGAGCCAGGATTCCCATCATAAATGGAATAAGGTGGGAGAAATTAAATCTGAGGAAACGGGAAATGATTTAGATGTCTTTGTGCATGACACGTTCAGTGAAACCCAAAATCAGAAGGAGGACATATTTCAAAATTTAAAGGTTGGGAACCTTAAGCTGAAATTTGTAATCCCGCTTGTCATTTTAGTCTGTGCCGGGTTGTTTTTTCTTTTACCAAAAGAAAAACTTGAACCGACCATTGCTGTGTGGATGATGGAAAACAAGGGGAGCTCCAATGATGATTTCTGGGCATGGGGTATTACCGAGGATATAACAAAAATGTTAGGATACTCTCAGAAGATAAAAACTGTACCATTTGATGAAATAACAAAAGCATTCTCATCTGAAGATTCTCCAACAGAAACTGCTAAAAAATATGGAATGAATTATGTATTTATTTCAGATTTTAATCAAGCGGAGAATGAGGTTGAGTTACACTATTCTCTGGTCAATGTAAAAAACGGAAAGAGTGAGTATTCTAAAAAACTGTCCGTTTCATCAAAACAGATTTCTGATATTGTCGGAATCCTGTCCCGTAAAATAATGAGCTCCCTGAGAGTGCATGATGTTGAGCTCATCGAATCCCGGAAACCAATAAATCCTGTAGCATACAAATTATATCTTAAAGGAAAATATTCCATCAACAAAGGGTTATATATTGTCCAGATAGACCAAGGAATATCTTTGCTGGAGGAATCTATTAGTTTAGATGATAATTTTCTTCCTGCGAAATCTTTTCTTGCAGATACCAAGAGAGAGAGAGGAGATTTATTAAAAGCACGCAAACTGTACACGGAAGCCATGACCAAAGCAGGAGACAGGGGAGATAGGCAGAGGGTTCGGGAATATTTAGTTTCTTTGGGAGACATTTTTTTGGAGATGGATGATTTTTCAGGTGCGCTGGAATATTACCAGAGTGCATTGACACTTTCTGAAGGGTTGAGATATAGAAAAAACAGCCCTCATATCATGAATCAGATGGCATTAATTTATAATAATAGAGAAGAATCGGACTCGTCAATGTATTATTTAGAGAAGTCTATAAAGATGTCACACGAATTGAAGGACTCATTGAGCACGGTATCCGAATTACTTTTTTTAGGCAATCTTTACTATAATTCCGAAGATTATTATAGTGCCCTAATTCAATTCAGGAAGTCTCTGGAATATTCAAAACAAATTGAAGATACTTCTGCTATGTCAAGAGCGCTCCATCACATGAGTGATATTTTTTGGATAAAAAGAGATTACTCAAACGCGATCAACTATCAAGAAGAATTACTCGACCTTCTGGAAAAGCGCTACGACAGGTCCGGCACGGCCTGGGCGTCCTTTCGCCTGGGTAGTATGTATGAGAATAAATGCGATTATGATTTAGCAGAAACCTATTTTAAACGGTCCCTAAAGATCAGGAATGCATG
>CAZBBE010000206.1:0-2220 GCA_964489755.1 uncultured bacterium
CAGATGAAGTTCAGAGGTGTTCCTTCAAAGCCAAAATGATAGCGGAACTGGTTGGAAATATAGCGCTCGTAGGCAAAATTTGTTTTGTCTGGATTATTTGTCATGAAAACAAAAGTCTGCGGCGCGGCACTGACCTGATTACCATAAAATACTTTGGTCGGACGACCTGATTTAGAGGGTGGTGGATGCTGGTTAACAATGATCTGGAGGATGGAGTTTAAATCAGAAGTCTGTATACGCCGGACATACTGCTTGTGAACTCGAAGAATATTCTCAAAAATTTGAGGAATACGCTGCCCGCTTTTGGCACTGACAAAAATAACTGGAGCATAGCTGATAAAGTTCAAACGATGGTAAACTTCTTTTTCAACCTCCTTCCTGGTTTTGCCCTCCTTTTTGGCTAAATCCCACTTATTCAGAACAATCACCAGTGATTTCCTGCGTTCATCCACATAGCCGGCAATTTTCAAAACCTATTCTGTTATTCCTTCCTCAGCATCAATTATCAAGAGAGTTACATCTGCACGTTCTATTGACCTGAGTGCGGAAACGATGCTGAAGGTTTCGATCTTCTGGCTGACTTTACCACGTCTGCGTATTCCTGCAGTATCTAAACCTAGGAGCGTGCCGAGATATCCTAAAATTATTTCCCTATCACCTTTTTCGGATTAATAGAGGAGTCTTTCTTATTATAAAAAGATGGATTTAAGTCTGCTGGTATCCACGGGTCTGGTAAATGATATGGTACACGCTGCGCCGTTTTGTCCTTTTGGTAATTTGTCTTATCGAGTAAGGTGCCATGAAAATTAGCTTTGTGATCAATCCAAGTCACTAAAGCCAGCCAATCATCATGGGATATCTTCTTTTTGACCTTTTGATGCAGTTCTTCATCCAATAGTATATTGGGAATTTTGGGGGAGTGTTTTTGGAATGATGGGAACTAATGACATAAGTGATAAACAATGACTCATTTAACCCCTACACCTGTATTATACCACGTGTCAAGTGTCTGTCAACATCCCCCTGTGATTCCAGTCTGGAGGTGGTATTGAAGATTTCATAAAATTCACTTAGTTGTTACTTTTTGTTTTTTCTTATTCAAGTAATATTCTCGTCTTCTTTCCTTTTGTTCATCAGTCAAATTTTGATAGTATCGTTTGGAGTATTCTCAATTTCTTTCTTTTCTCACTTCTTCTGTCAGTTTAATTTTTTGTTTCTTGATGTAATTTTTCTTGTTATATTTCCTTTGGGATTCTTTATACTTCTCTCGTTGTTCTTCTGATAAATTCTGAAACAGTTCTCTCTTTCGTTTCTTAATATCCTCAATATTTTTCAAGTAATATTGTCTCTGGTATTCTCTTATTTCCTCTTTCCGTTCATCAGTTCTATTTTGACGATATCTTTTTTGAAGTTCTTTTTTTCTTAATTTTCGTTCTTCTGGTGATAATTTCATTTTGTATCTTTCAGTTTTTTCTTCTTCAAATAGTGATGTTTGTCGTATTCTCTTTTCTTATCTTTCTTTTCATTCTGTTCATTTTTTATTCCGTGTGGAATTTGTAGAACATCTAATTTAGACTCCCAACACAACACGACATCTTTTAGTATATCAAAATGTGAAACTCTTTTTAGAAAGTCTTTTAATTTTTCTTCCAAGGAGTTGTTCACATATTCTTCTACTTCTTTAAGATGATTTGGATTGGGAATAGAGCCTGATTGGGATTTTTTAGGTGATCCTGTTTTTGAATATAAAAATATCACATAAAACGATTCTGAGTTTATCCCACTAACTTCAAATAGAAGGATATGTCAGAACGTACTGTAATGAGTGCTAGTCAGGTCACAGATGAAGTGTTATACAAAGGCTTGATAGAGATGCAGGAGTTACCAGAGCTATAAGCTGACCCCCAGGGGGCAAACAGGCCCCCGCCCATTGATACATAAAGTAGTTAGACTCATTTCTGCCTAGATGCTTCCTCAGGCGGCACCAGTCAGACACCCTCCATTAAAAAAAGAGCTTAGCAGTGTACCGAACACCTATTGAATATTATAGATTTCAAAACGATTGTTCCTCTTCACAACCTACCCAATTCTTGTATAACAAACCTCTACATCAATAGTATTGAAGTGTTGACATATGGTAAACATAAGTGTAGTGTTAGCAAATATAAGGGATTGAACCGACAATCTCTTGTGCAGATTCAGTAACTCTGGATTCTCTAC
>CAZBBE010000207.1:0-2203 GCA_964489755.1 uncultured bacterium
TTTCGGCAAGAGTAAAACCAAAATAGACCATCCATAAATATTTTGCTGTTTCCCTGACCCTGGGAGTTATTTTATCTGACACCGGTCCCGGTACCTCTGCACGGAAAAGTTGGACACCTCCCACACCTAAAAGAGGTAATATAGCAATTGTAAAAACAATGATTCCCATACCGCCAATCCATTGAATAAAGGAACGCCAGAATAAAATTCCATGGGTGAGACTCTCTATTCCATTGGGAAGATTTGGCAGGGTCAGAGGATTCCCGATAATGGTAGCGCCCGTAGTTGTGACACCGGACATAGATTCAAAAAAAGCATCAGTAAAATTAGGAATATATCCACCGATATAAAAAGGAAGTGACCCGGCAAGAGCCGTTACCACCCACGCTATGGTCACAATGGTAAATCCATCCTTGTTCGTAAGTTTGTTATGTTTTCTGGTGAAAAACCAGCCAGGAAGACCAATGGCAACACAAATTGTAGAAGAAATCAAAAATGCGGAAACATCCTCACCATATCCATAGGCAACAGATGCAGGAATTAACATAGCCACACCTAAAATTGTGAGCAGAGTAGCATTAATTCCGATGACTGAACGGATATTCATGGGCCGGTTCCTAAAAGATCATTTTGTTCAAATATAATGATATATTTACCTACCATACATAAATAAAAGAGTGAAAGCAGGAATGCAGAGATGTATCGCAGGGTGAAATTAACATTCATACGCCACAGCATCACGGTGTCCAATGTTTCCGGAGGAGACTCATTCATTTTACGGTAAACAACTTCCTTATTTTTTTAAATGCATTATTTTTTCCAAATACCAGCGCTACATCCTCGTGGGAAATTTGGGTATCTCCTCTGGCAATGCTTAAATGACCGTGATGGTTTATCACGCCAACAATACTTTCTTTTGGGAAATCAATTTCCTTTAGGGACATTTGGGTTATAATACTGCCGGGTTCCGGTTGTAATTCCCATACCTCTACATCCAACTCATCGAAGGTATTCAACGCGGCCTCGGATTGATCGCTTCGAATTTCCTCAATGATAGAATTTACAGTGGACATATTTTTACTTAAAACCGTTCCAACACCTATTTCCTGGATGATGGGCATATACTCCGTTTGAACCATGTGAATAATGGATTGTTTTGCTCCAAGATGAAAGGCAAGCATCCCTGAAAGCAAATTAGTTTTTTCACTCTCAGTGACGGCGACATAGTTGTCAACATCCTGAATATTTTCTGACTTTAGAAAATCAATATCAGTTCCATCAGAATTAATCACCATGGTATGTTCAAGATTATTTGCTAACAGTTCGGCTTTTTCTCTGTCAACCTCAACCAACCGGACCGACATTTCTTCCTGAAGTATTTCGGCCAGTGACCGTCCGATTTTACTGCCGCCTAATATCATAACACGATTTGACCCTGTTGCGGGAATCTCCAGCAACGCTAAAAGAGAAAACAGGGAATTGGACTCAAAGATAAAAAATATGGTGTCATTCTTTTCAAATAAAAAATCACCCCATGGAACGGTCGTTACTGTTTTTCTGATTACTGCGACAATACCAACCGTGAAACCGTCACAGCTCTCGCAGAATTCTCTTACGGATTTACCCATTAGCTTTGAGTTACCATTTACCCTCAATCCCATCATTTGCAGTCGCCCACCCTCAAACTCCATAAAATGACTGGCATAGGGATGCCTCACCAGCCGGATAATCTCATTGCACACTACCTTTTCAGGATGAATCACCAGGTCAATTCCAAATTTTTCTGGACGAATGATGGAATGCCTATCACTATATTGTTGATTACGAAGACGAGCGATAATCTTGTTTGCACCAAGGATATGAGCCTGTCGAGATGCAATTAGATTGACCTCGTCAACAGGGGTTAATGCCAATACATAATCCGCTCCTTCAACATTTGCTTTTATGAGGTGTTTAGGGCTGGCTCCATTTCCTTCAACGACGATTACATCTAAATATTTTGATGCTCTCCTGCATTTTTTAGGATCAATATCCACAACTGTAATGTCAAAATTTTCCTGGCTCAATGCTTTGGCAACATGGAAACCAACTTCTCCAACACCTATTATTACAATTCTCATAATTGCTCCTCTTCTCTCCTTAAGACTTTTCTCAGGATTGAATTCTTTTAATATCTGCTCCTAATGATTGAAATTTATTTACG
>CAZBBE010000208.1:0-2181 GCA_964489755.1 uncultured bacterium
TCTCCCTAGTAGGATTATGAGGCGCCACCAATTTTTGAATGAGCAGCGGTACATAGACCAAAACGATCCCTAAGAGAATAAAAACAAGAACGGTACCAAAATCACGATACATATAGATATTTTAAAATATTAAGCATCAAATTTACCGTCCTTGGTTTTCCTCAGTCAAGACAATTGGGTGAATTTCTCTTCATTATTCTTGAAATACACAAAAGATGAATTCTAAATTCTCTCCCCTATGAAGTTAATGAATTCCCTGTTCACAGCATCCGTTCCCTTTTTACCAAAATGGATGGCTCGTCCCTTCGCATTACCCTATGTCGCCGGTGAAACAATTAATGAGGCATTACAAGCAGCTGAATCCGTGATCGATAAGGGATTTTTAGTTACCATGGATATCCTTGGAGAACATACTCTGGACGTGGAATTCTCTCGTAAGATTACGAATGATTATTGTTCTTTATACAATCAAATTATAGAAAAAAATTTAGACTGCACTATTTCTCTGAAATTGACCCATTTAGGTTTGGATATCAACGATGAATTAGCACAGGACAATCTGGAAAAAATTATCAAATCTGCAAAATCAGGGGACTTGGGACTTACACTTGACATGGAAAATTCTCCTTATACAAGCAGGACTATTAAAATATATAAAGAAACACTGGGTTCTTATGAAAAAGTAGGGATGGTTCTTCAGGCCTATCTCCATCGTAGCATGAATGATTTAAATTCAATCATGTCCCCTCAACTACATCTGAGAATCTGCAAGGGAATTTACCGGGAAGATGAGAAAATCGCATTTCAAAACATGGAACAAATAAACGAAAATTATATCGCCCTGTGCCAGACTTTATTGGAAAGTGAAGGGTTTGCGGAGATAGCCACGCATGACACAGAACTCATCCATCATTTGGACCGTTGGATTACGGAAAATCAAATTCCGATAGACAGATTTGAGTTCCAGGTTTTGTATGGCGTTCCCATGGGTAATACATTGGAAAAACTGAAAGACAAAGGCTATAGAGTAAGGGTATACATACCCTTTGGTGATAAGTGGTATGAATATTCCATCAGAAGATTGAAAGAAAATCCTAATATTGCTGGTTACGTATTGAAAAATATGTTTAAAAGAAAATGAACAACACTCAAGATATTCAAAAAATATTTGGAATGAAATCAATCGCCGTGGTAGGTATGAGTCCCAAACCGGAGCGTCCTAGTCATTATGTAGCCATGTATTTAAAGGAAAATGGCTACACTATTTATCCGGTAAACCCGGGACATAAAGTAATTGCCGGACTGATATGTTATCCCAACCTATTAGAAATTCCTGTTGAAGTGGACGTCGTTGATGTCTTTCGCCGTCCGGAACATGTTTTACCCATTGCGGAAAAAACTATTGAAATAGGTGCTAAAGCCCTGTGGCTTCAGGATGGTGTTATCAATAAAGAAGCGTCTCAACTGACTGAAGAAGCGGGACTACTGGTTGTGATGAATGACTGTATGTTAAGACAACACCGAATGTTGTATTAATGTAAGTATGATTAATCTATTTAAATTACCATATACTCCCCAATCCGCCAGTAACTTTATTCCTTAGGCATCACAAGTGAATACAGAAGAATACACAATACAAGGCTCTTGTGGTAAATATGAACGCAAATGCTGGCTAATCAGAGGCCCCAAAGAAAACACTCACCCACTCTGCTTATTTCTTGATGCAGAGCATTACATTAATGTAGAGCCTTCCACTGGAAATATGAATGCCCTCCCTGTTATAGAGTCTATGTTGAAAAGTGAAAAAGTTCCTTCTATGACATTCGTATTTGTAACTCATATAAGCGGTGCAGCAAGGCATGAAGATTACACTTGCAACCCTCAATATGCAAAATTCATTGCCAATGATGTTGTGGAATGGGCAAGAAAGAAAGTCCCATCAATCACGAGTAAAAATAATGTTATTTGTGGGTTGAGCTTAAGTGGATTATTAAGCGCATATATTACTCTCAATTATCCTAAGGTTTTTTCATATTGCTTAAGCCAATCTGGGTCTTTTTGGTGGAAACACGAATGGTTTAGAACTATTCCAAGTAAGTTATCGGCAGACAATCAGCGATTTTGGTTGAGCGTTGGCAATAAAGAAACTGATGTAAATGTTTCTCACCCTCCTTCCGGTTT
>CAZBBE010000209.1:0-2164 GCA_964489755.1 uncultured bacterium
AGAAAATTGATGGTGTATGGAAAGTTATTAGTCTGCATTACAGTGTTATTCCACCAGAATGAAACAAAGGTCATTCATCAAATAAACTGAAACCGGCCCCACTTACTGCTTCATAAGTTGCTCTGCAGATGTTTACTCATTTTCGTCCACATCATCCAGACTACCGAATACGGCTTCCCCTCCGAACAAGGTCAAGATCACGCAAGCCTCTGAGATCTCACTAGCCGGGATATCAAACAAGTTTCTGTCAATCACGATCAGGTCAGCGAGTTTGCCAGCTTCAATCGAGCCTGTGTCTTCATTCAAAAAGTTACCGTAAGTACTACCGAGTGTCGCAGCTCTAATGGCTGTTGCCAAATCAATGGCCTCAGCAGGCAATAGAGGCTCTGACGTATTGCCATCCGGCTCAAGTCTTGTAACAGCAACCTCGATAGCTAGCAATGGATTAGCAGACGTTACATACCAGTCACTGCCAAAGGCGAGCTTCACGCCCAGCTTGTGAAGTGAATTAATAGGATAGAGATAATTAGATCGCTCCTCGCCCATACGGACATAAGTTATTTCGTCATAATGTGTACCTTTCGACGCCCAGAGTGCCTGAAAGTTAGCAATAGCATCCAAGTCCGCCATCCGATTAAAATCGGTAGGGTCCCATACCATGATGTGTGACAGATGGTGGCGACTATCTCGCTGACCATTTTGGATGCGTGCAACTTCAAGAGCATCCAACGAATAGTGTGTGGCGGCATCGCCTATGGAATGAAAATGTATCTGAAAACCCAATGCATCGAGACGGGTTACAAGATCTATCAAATCGGCTTGTTGAATCAGGGGTGTTCCCGTAACACCTTCGGCCTCCCGATCAGCATAAGGTTCCAGCATTGCTGCAGAATACGAAGTAGCGACGCCATCCACTAGGATTTTGATGGCTGTTGCACTGACATGGTTCCGATCAGCCGATTGTCTTAGGTTTTTGAACAGTTCGATCTGTGGTTCAAGTGGCAGTGTTGGGTCATAGAGCATAGCCGCAACCACGTGCATCTTGAGCGCGCCCTCATCTGCAAAGGCCGTATAGGCTTCCATATTGCTATAAGCAGTTTCACGGCTGACCTCTACATAAGAATCATGAACACCCGTAATACCAAAGCTATGAAATAACCGCTGTGCATAAGCAAGCCCGTCAATTCGCTCCTTGAGGGTAATGGCTGGCTCATAACTTTGAATAAGCGGCATGGCACTTTCTTGAAAACTACCGGATGGCTCTCCGCTTATGGGGTCACGGTCAATGCGCCCCCCCTCCGGGTCCTTCGTTTCTGCTGTGATACCAGCGCGTTCTATCGCTGCAGAATTTGCCCAAACCGAATGAGCTGCGTTGGAAAGTAATGTGATGGGTGTATCGGGTGCTATTGCATCCAAAAGTCCCTTGGGTGGACGACCGGTTGGGGCGAACGTACTGACGTACCAACCCGCACCAACAATCCAGTCAGCATCCGGCCTCTCTTCGACGCAGGTCTTAATGGCATCCAACAAGTCTTCAAGCTCAGGTAAATCAAACACAGCGCATTGATTGAAGGTCATGCCTGAATCAACAGGATGCACATGGGCATCCTGAAACCCTGGCATAAGCATCTTGCCGCCCAACTCGACAACGCGTGTGTTAAGACCGATCGATGACATTGCACCCGCATCATCACCAACATAGGTTATCCGGTTGTTGGTAATCGCCACCGCGGTCGCCCACGGGTCCGTGTCAGTCACCCGGTAAACTGCACCACCAGTAAAAACAACGTCTGCTCCAACAGTCTCGTCCGACAGTTCGCAGGCAGCAAGGGTCATAAGACTCAGAGCAATAAAAATTATTTTATACATGCTGAAAGCTGCCTATAAATTTTGATTCGTAGCAACCTACCTATGAAAACCATAATAGCATTGTTAATATCAGAATCAGCGAGAATGACGTTCTATGGGAGGTTGGAATAATAACCCCGATGATATATGTTTGAATTCAAGGCAAAAAAAGTGTTGGTTACTGGAGCATCACGTGGGATTGGTAAAGCCATAGCACAAGGTTTTGCAATGAATGGAGCTCAAGTATCTTTGGTTTATCGAAAAGAGAAAGAGCTTGCTGATAATCTAAGAAATTCATTACCGGGTGAAAATCATA
>CAZBBE010000210.1:0-2155 GCA_964489755.1 uncultured bacterium
CTCAGAGAGTATTTTTTTGCAAATTTCAATTTGCATTCATTAGTTGATGGGAATTCGTATTCTCTTGGACCGCTCCCCCTACGTTTTTCCATTGCAAATGAGACTAATTTTTTGAACTGACTACAAAATCTTCTTGCTTCCCAAATCCTGTGAGTAGGTTTATGATCCTTTGTATATTCGTTAAAACTGTCAAGAAGATCTGATTTAGCCTTTCTATTGTTTTCATCAGATTCCAGTATCTTACCTCCGATTAAAAAATTTTCATCACTTAATACTTCAAACCACCATTTTTCAATCAATCCCATTGACAAAAATTTCTGTTCAAGCCTTGCCGGGGTTTCGGGAATACTTCTGACCTCAAAATCACTAAGGTCAAAATCCATCAGGGCCTGAAGAAGAGCCTCTCTTCCTCCATTATCCTGCTCATGCTGTAACTGTCTAAAGAAATCAAAATCGTTTCGTTTTTCATCTGAAACATCCAGCACAAAATACCTGCGGTCTGTTAAAGATACAGGTGCTGCCCATTCAGAATTTGTTGCAAGCATCAGCCTCATATAACTCTTAACTTCAAAAACATCTATGCCCTTCATCTCAATTATCATTTTTGGCTCAGTAATGTATTGTTTCAGGATTGACTCTGTACTCTTGTCACCTCCCCAGACAGCTTCGTCTCCAAACAGTAAAAGTGTATCTTTAAGATGACTGTTGAAATTACCATGTATATGCCGGCCATGTGTAACTGTTCTAAAATGCCTGCCCAGCAGTGCGCCAACATACTCTGTAAAACGAGATTTGCCGACTCCCTGAGCGTCTGATCTTAACACCACTGCTACACCGGGCTTTTCCCTTGGGCACTGAACCATATGTCCAAGCCAGCCCCAAAGGTATATAGCCCACCTTTCATTGCCAGAACAAATAACCTCGTTAATCAGTTCATGAAAAAGAGGTATGTCATCAATTCCATCACTTGCTTTAACAGCAAAACCCCTCCACATATTGTAAACACCGTTTGGTGTTTCAATTTCGGGAAGAAAATCAACCCTTTTATACTCTCTCCGGTCTGGATGACTTCTCCACCACTTGTAGGCAGGAATTTTTTTTGGATATTTCCCAGTTATATCGAAAGCAAACTTGTTTTCAAGGGCCAAGTTAAAATAAGGTGTTGTTAAAAATCGTATCTCATCCTCTCCCTCTTCAAGGATCAATGTCTTGTTTCCAGCTGGGACAACAGCATATTTCTGGTTTAGTTCTTCCAAAAGTTTTGCATTATAATCTTCCGGATCAGACCACTCATCAAAATTATCCAGATCTGAAGTCCATTGAAGGGCAGTTCCTCTAACAAGGGCTTTGAATTTCTCAAAATCATTACCTTCCAACTTTAGCCATTCTGAGAAGTCTCCTTTTACAGGAATGTCTGGAAGTTCTAACCATCTGACAGACTCAGCAATCTTTGCTATCTCAGAAGCAATAAAATACATCCCTTTTCGTCCCGGAGGATCATTGTCTGGTAAACATATAATTTTTGCTTCTTTGAACCATTTTGAATACTCTTCACGCCATTTCCCGGCACCACCAGGAAAAGTTGAAGCAACTAATCCAAAAATTTCTGCATTATCACAATCTTTTTCTCCCTCAAGAATAAAAATTTCCCTGTTTTCTTTTATCCCAGTCAACAACTGTGGCAAACGGTAGGGCACTCTTTCTACTCCCTCCAAAGTCCATTTCCCGTCAGGTCTTTGTGGTCTAAATGCTTTCGGTTCGAAACGTACAACATCAAAAGCATGGGCTCCTTCCTTGTCTTCGTATCTATATCTAGCAACTTTTCTAGAATTAGAACTTGTTGATGTTTCATTTGCAAAGAATTGGGACTGCTCCATTTCTAAAGCAGATGCAATTTCTTCAAACGAACATCCTGCCTGACATTTAACCAGGATTTTTCCCTCAGTATAATTTGCAGTAAGACTTGGATGTATGTCATCGTGTGAGGGACAAAGTGCTCTAATACCTTTATAGGTAGGTTTCACTTTATCCAGCTTTGAGCAAAACAAGTCCCAGTTATTAGACAATGTTTGCATATATTAGTTTAGATATTGCCTTACTGCCTTAAACTGAGACTCTTTCCTCTATCCTGGATTCTATCCACTGATCAACTTCG
>CAZBBE010000211.1:0-2145 GCA_964489755.1 uncultured bacterium
GATTTCCCGGACCTTCCCAAATCAATGTATTGTCAATTCCCATTTCAAACGCTCTTCCAGGTAAATTATTTTCTCTCCCCTCTGCTATACCTATAAAATTACCATCAGGCAAAAAGTGTGAAAACTGCATGAGATAAGCAAACCCGTTTGACCAATTGATGTTACTATGAACAAACCATACAGGGTTTCCATGGATATCAATTGCATAAATAATTCCTTCGCCCAATTGGTCCATTACGGTTATACCGTCTTCATAGGATAAAGAGTCATAAATCGAAACATCCAATGACGATATTTCTGGTGGTAAAAGTTTGACATGAAAAATTCCGGTTTCACTCCATTCTCCAAAATCCCCCATTGAATTTACTGAACGAATTCTCCATGCGTAGGTGGTCCCCCACTTAAATCCCTCATCCATAATAATAAGTAAAGTGGAGTCAATTAAATCAGCTATAGGGTCTTGAAAATCAGTTGAATCATTTTCCGCTACCTGAATTTGATATGAAACTGTGTTTGATAATTGCTCCCACTCAAACAATACATGGACAGTGTTTAAACTATCATTATCAATAGGAGAAATCAACTGACTGTATAGAAGACAAGGATAGATAATTAATGATATAACTGATCTCAAACGAACATATCCTCAATATCTTTAAGAAAATTAATTGAAGGAATTATTATTATTTCATCAATATCAGTTTCTGACTGTATGAAAAACTACCGGACTCCATCACCAGAAAGTACACCCCGCTGGGGAAAAACTGTGCGTTCCAGTTTCTAATGTGAGCACCTGGCTCAAACGTCCTGTGCACTAATTTATCTATCAATACCCCTTGCACGTCATAAACAGAGAGATTTACTTTTGTCATTTCCGGTACGGTAAACCGAATCTGGGTCACGGGATTGAACGGATTAGGATAGGCAGGGCTCAAGGAAAATGATATCGGTGTGGTGGGAGGTGTGATTTTCTTCAAAACAAGGTGCTCTGATTCACCGTTTAACTCTAACACCTGAACACCAGAACACTTATACGCTCTCCCGCTCTCATCAATAAGTTCCCACTCTTCTCCATCTTTTATATTACAGTCAAATCTTACGGGGTTCCCATTGCCGGTTACCTCAATCAAACATTCATCAGACGCACAAAGTTTAGTGTCACCTGAGAAACGAACGTCCATAGCACCCGTTGGTGGTTTAGGAGGCAGACTGTATAGTGTAGGGTCTGTCTCAGAAATGTTTTCACCAAAATAAAATTTCATGCCATTCACATTCAGAGTGTTCGCATCAGGATAAACAGGAGGCAATCTAACAAAACCAGAGCGACCCTGAGAAGAAATTATAATGGAACCAGCCTCTGTAGACCTGACCCAATATCCTTTCCCCGGTTCAAGAATGGATAAATTCACATATGTTCCGTCAAAACCATACACCGACCCGGGAACCAAAATCCCCGCCGGGTCAGTGAGCCCAGTATTTACATCAACGGTCTCAGAACCTCCTGATATAATGTTCCATCCTTCTAAAATATTCACCTCCAATTCATCCAGGGCTGGTCCAGTGACATCAGTTGAACCTGGTGAGGGGAACCGGAGCCAGTAACCATTCCCTGGTTCCATCTCTTCCACCATAATATATTCATCATAATATCCAAAACAGGATTCAGGCACACTTTCAGGAAAAACACTATAATAATGAGAATCCGACACATCAACCGGTAGCCCTACTAAGTTCCAGTCATTAAGATGGGTAATGTTCAAAGTGATATCTCCACTGGGGTCCATAACAGTGAGGCTCAGTGGAATAGAAATATCCGGCAAAGCATTGTTCAACAATTTCAACCCAGTTGAATATTCACCCGGTTCAAGAATACCCGTATCGATTTGGATGACAACATCCTCCGATTCACCAGATAAAATCTGTCCTTCGTTGGCTCCCTCATCAAATGTTATCCATGCCGGAGTTTCTCCAGTAAAATATTCGAGGGTTAATTGGTCATGGATATAATCCGTTAAAAAACTAACCAGTAAACCATCCGTCCCGTCCTGGTTTTGAATACCTGTTGTTGCAGTGGGAGAACCATTAATGGTTCGGTAGTTTATCCTGATTTTTCCAGTGGGATACAATACAATTTGAAAATCGAAA
>CAZBBE010000212.1:0-2135 GCA_964489755.1 uncultured bacterium
CACCTTCCAGAGAAACAAGGGTAAAATCAGGGGCTTTTACTGCATTTGGAGGACGTGTCGTTGGTTTTTTCTGTTTGTCTTCCTTTTGTACACACCCAATAGTAAACAACACCAGTATCAGTGAAAATAGTCTTATGAATGAGGTCATTGTTATCCTTATCATTAATTTACAGCGTCCTTCATTTTATTCAGAAATTCCTCCGCTTCTATAAATTCATAGAAACTAAGATGTTTAATCTCTTTACCGTTCTCACCAATAAATACAATGGTTGGAACACCCTTTATTTCGAAATCCTTTGTCAAATCTTTAACTAGTTGATCACTTTCATGAGTCAAATCAACTTTCAACGTTACGAATTCCCTAGATAATTGAACAACGTCTACATTGGTAAAAGTACTGTGGTCTAATTCCTTGCACGGAATACACCAGTCAGCATAAAAGTCCAAAATTACCGGTTTGCCGTCCCTTTTGGCTTTGTCCAGTAATTCATAATTAAATGTCTGCCAGTTTATCTCCTGATGCTCTTTTTCAGGATATGCAAGCCAGACAGCAAAGAGTAGAGATGCTATTCCAACCAGCCAACGAAATACGGTGAACAAGTTACCCCCAGTGGATTTTTCGATCCATGCCAGATAAACTCCTCCCACGATTAAAAGAAGTCCTAATATGTATGTATAGACCGCTGCAGAAATCAGGGTTTCCAGGAAGTAAACAGCCATCCCGATAAGGATTACACCAAACAGTTTTTTGACCCATACCATCCAGACACCGGATTGTGGAATGCTTGATATCATGCCTGAAAAAGTCCCCAAAATTAGAAAAGGCACACCCAATCCAAGCGATAGCGTGAAGAAAAGCCAGAAACCGAGAAAAGGATTTCCCTGTTCACCAACAAATATCAACAGACTCAAAACAAATGGCCCGATACAAGGAGCGGCAATTATCCCAACCGTCAGCCCCATAAATAATGCTCCGAGTATACCTTGCCTTGACTTACCTCCAACCGAAGCCAGCGACTGAGGAACTCTAATTTCATAAAGTCCGAACATGCTTAACGATAAAGTAACAAGCACCAAAGCAATGAATATCAACACCAGTGGATTCTGTAAAGCACTGCCTAACATCGAACCCGTGCTGGCCGCTACTACGCCTATAACAGAATAAGTTAAAGCCATTCCGAGTACATAAAAAAGTGCCAAGACAAACGACCTGGAGATTTTTCCCGTGGACTGATTTGCAAAATAACCTACCGTAATCGGAATTAACGGATACACACAAGGCGTCAGGTTAAGCGCCAGACCTCCAAAAAATACAAGAATAAAGGTGATAATCATTCCTTTGCTCTGAATCCAGCCTCCAACGGTATCGGTTTCGGTATATTCCTCAACAGTTTTTTCATCATGGAATAAATCCTGGTTAATCTCAGTAACAGCATCGCTCGCGTTCACTGCATCAATGTTAAAATCCCATGGAATTTTCGTTGGATTAAGACACATGCGGTCATTACAAGCCTGATAATAGATTGAACCGCTTACAGTCACTTCTCCAATAGAAAAATCATCAGAAAATTTCAGTGACGTTATAACGTTGAACTTACCTTCAAAAACCGGGAGTGCATCTTCAGAAAATAGAAACTGTTTTCTCTCAAATTCAGGGAAAATGGATCCATTTGTGATTACACCATTTAATGTGTCAATAATAATCTCTGTTGGAATAGCAAATTCATTATCAACCTGGTTGGCATTAATATGCCATCCCTCCTTGATTTCAGTTATCAGGGCAAATTTTATTTCCCCACCCCGGTGGACCCTGTCCTGAGAAAGAAGAACATCCACTGATATAACATCCTTGGATGAAATAGAGTCCGCCTGTCCCCATCCTGTTAACAGAAAAAGAACGGATAACAGCGCGATTAAAGGTTTGATTTTTTTTCCGTTGAATTTACTTTCCATAGTTTTTCATATTACTTTTTCTTATTTCTATGAATAATTTTGATTAACGGTGATTATCCATTATTATTTTAATTAAATATGATAAATAGTTCATTTATTATCAGGTGCTAAAAACCATAAAGGTAACTGATTTATTGAATACCAAACCATCGTTTAATTCGAGACCGGTAACTGAAATATGT
>CAZBBE010000213.1:0-2123 GCA_964489755.1 uncultured bacterium
AATGTGTTTCCAATGGGTCACATGAAGGTTTATCAATATTTTAACCGTTTGATGGATTTGATATTTCAATCATCATTTCTTTAATCAAATTATCATCTCTTAAATTGATTGTTTTAACTTTTCCATTTTCTTTATGAAACCATACAGCGCCACCCCCAAACATCATCCCCTGATTATTCCAGAAATATTCAGTGTCCTGTGAGAATGCTTCACTAATTTTACTTATCAACTCTTTTGGAAATATGAAATCATAATATTTCTTAAATTGTTCTGCGCTATCTATCAACCCAATTTGTTTTCCTGATTCCCAAAATGTTATTGGGTAAGCAATTTGTCCAACTACCTCATCAACTTCTCCATTTTTCAAATTATCCACAAACGATTTCATCATTGTTATGTGGTGAGAACACATAATAGGGTTTGGAACATTGCTTGTATTTTTAGAGGAACCACAATCTTCTAATCGCGGACTTTCTAGTTTTTCTGCAAGTTCAATTTTTTTTTGTGCATTAGCATTTCCCTTTTCTGTCTGCCCACTAACAGTTGCAGATTCTTTTGAAGCAGACTTTTCTCCCTCTCCTCCACACCCAAACAGCAGTCCAACAAGTCCAAAAATAATAAAAATTTGTATTAGTTTTTTCATTGAGAAATCGCGGTCGCGTCTGCGGAGAACCCCAGAAAACAACACACAGCAGAAAAGAATCACGAAATAACTGCTTCCCGGTTTCCTCATCATATTTCCCTCCAAAAAAGATCCACAGTTACTGACCAGTCCCCTGCACGTGTATCCAGTTTCCGTTCACGGCAACGCCCGTGACTGTTTCGGTTCCATCAAAAGAGCCCGCAAACAAAAAAACGAGATAACTCGGCAGAGTCATCTCGTTGGGTCTCGTTGCTCAATGTGTTCCGGGTAGAACTCATAACCGTCAATCGTCAAATGAAAAGGACACAGTCATGGGACCAGAATGGCTCCGGCATAGAAATATTTTGTTTTTGTTTTATTTTTCCACTTGCCGAGAGATTTTAAATTTTTAAGAACCCCCTCGCTTAAACTGTCAATCTTTGATATGAATTTTTTTCGCTTCCGGACCTTTTGCTCCGTAAGAACATTATTTTCATGTGTCTTCTCGCGCTCGACCGTCAGCGTGTATATCTTCTGTGACTTGATGTCGGTACCGTGAATAAACTCGGTGAATTGTTTCTGGGCGAGGATCTGAGAGGCCTCCCGTGCCGCGAGAATGCCCCCCGCCGATTTTTCCTCAATCGTGGCATTGGCCATGACAACAAGATACAGTCGGTCGCCGTATTCAATCAACGCGGCTTTGCCGGGCATTGACTCACTCTTGACGATAGATAAAAGTTTCTTTTTTGTCTCCAGGTCAATGGCCGCCACATTCTGAGCTCCGAACAACAAGACAGCCAGTCCCAAAAGAAAATATTTCAGCTTCATACGCAACTCCTAGAATTTGTTGAACTTGAGATCCAGCAGGCGTTCCATGGTTTCTGAAGCCTTTTCGGCCTCACCCAGCAGCACGTAGATGTCATAAAGTTTTTTATACTGGGACGGGCTGGCTTGATCATTTGCCACCAGCCCCTCCAAGTTTTGTCTCATTTTCGACAAGGCCTCCAGCGTTGTTCCCCCTCCGTTTTTCCCGCCCAGATCCGCGCCATCTACCACCATGATATTTCCGCGTTTCACAACGGTCAGCAAGTACGCCCTGCCCGCCTCTTGGTAGTAGTCAATATCGCGCGCTCCCTTCAACTGAAGGTCGATCTTTTTTCCGTCCCTTTCGCGCCGCATCCTTGCCAGGATCTCGTACCGGTTGACCATGGACAGGTACTCCTTGGTCTCCCGGTCTGAATCTACGGCATCCTTCTCCGTGCTGCTGCCGATCAGATACCAAAGCGCACCACCAGCTATCACTTTCTTTAAAACACTGTCCTCGGTTTTCTTCAGCTTATTTTTTACGATCCTTAAACTTTTCTCCGGTATCTCAGCACCCGGGGACAATGCCGGAAGAGATCCGGGGAACACGAACAGAATCATTAAAAGACAGGCCGACGACAATATTTTCATCACGCGACCTCTATCGATTCTTTAAAACTTCATTTTAGACTTACGC
>CAZBBE010000214.1:0-2110 GCA_964489755.1 uncultured bacterium
TTACAAAAGAGCTATAAAAATAACTGACGTTCAAGAACTTGGTGATGTGATGATTAATCAACTTACTAAACTTTTCTCAGAAAAAAATAATAAAACTATACATTAATTTTTTTTTCTATGGTCGTATTTTCTTGAATGTGAGAAAGTAAAATCCTGAATGGAATCAACATCGCTAGCGCAACAAATATTTTAACAAATAAGTCGCCAAATGACAAAGTTACCCAACTTATTCCTGTTCCATAAAATGAAATTGAAAAAAACAAGAAAGTATCAATTGTAGATCCAATTAATGAAGATACTAAAGGGGCAGTATACCAAATTTTATTTCTTAATTTATCAAAAATATTAACATCAATTAGTTGTGCGACAAGAAATGCGATTCCAGATCCAATTGCAATTCTAATCGAAATCAAATCTGAATAATTTGTTGAGAAATAAAATGTCAAAAACACTCCTAATGCAAAACCTAAATATACAATTTTTTTTGCAGTATTTTTTCCATATCTTCTATTTGACAAATCCGTTATCAAAAATGCTACAGGATAACTAAAGGCTCCATATGTTAATAAATCTTGAAGGCCAATATAGTTTACGGGGAACTGGACGAGATAGTTGGACAGGGTCACCACTAAGGCCATTGAAAATGCTAAAATAAAAAAAAATCTATTTTCTATCTTAATCATTAACAATTAAGCTTTTGCAATTATTTGATTCTTAAATTTTTTTGCTTTTGAAGATAATTTAAATGATTTAACACTTTTTAGGTAAAAATCTAACCCACCCTTATAATCTACTGTCCTTAATGCTGCATTACTAACGCTGAGCCTAATGTTTCTTTTTAATATATCGCTTTTAAAAGTCACTTTTTTTAAATTAGGAAAAAATTTTCTTTTTGTTTTATTGTTTGCGTGACTAACCTTATGACCTTTTAAAGGGGACTTGCCTGTAAGCTCACATTTTTTTGACATATCAAATTTCCTATGCAGTATATAGATCCAGTAGGAAATGGAATCAAGAGAATATATTAAATGAATACTACATTATCTATCGCTTTTTTAGCTGGGTTAATTAGTTTTTTATCTCCATGTGTTCTTCCATTAATCCCGGGGTACATTTGTTATATTTCTGGTACATCTTTGGAAAAAATTGTCGAAAAAAAAAATAGTTTAGTAGTTATAAGAACGATTTTTTTTACCCTGGGTTTTTCTGCTGTTTTCATAATTTTAGGGTCAGCAGCATCTTTTCTTGGAAAGTTTTTTTTAAATAATTCCAATATTTTAAGAATCGTAGCTGGAATATTTATAATATTTTTTTCTCTACAAATTACCGGAATTATTAATTTAAAGTTTATGAATAAAGAAGTGAGATTTTTTACTAATCAATATAGTGCCAATTTCACTTTTCCATTTCTGGTTGGTGCTGCTTTTGGCTTTGGCTGGACGCCTTGCATAGGACCTATCCTCGGATCGATTTTGTCCCTAGCAGCAATCGAAGGAAACTTTGGTAAAAGTATATTATTACTCTCATTTTATTCATTAGGTTTAGCAATACCATTTATAATTTCGGGAATTTTGATAGATAAATTTTTATTTTTTTCAAAAAGTTTAAAAAAATATATATCAATAATTACAAAAATTGGAGGAACAATTTTATTATTAACTGGAGTTGCTATTTTGACTAATCAATTACAAGTTCTAGGATTTTTTATACTGGAATTTTTCCCGTCGCTTGGAAATATCGGTTAGTTATACCACTTTTCCCACAATATCTTTTATACTCTTTATACCCTCGGCTTTTAAAATTTGAATTAACTCTTTTTTTATATCTTTTGCTGCTGAAGGCCCCCTGTAAATAAAGCTTGTGTAAAGTTGCAACAATGATGCTCCTGCAATAATTTTTTCATAAGCTGATTTTCCTGAATTAACCCCACCAACCCCAATAATGGGAATTTTACTATTCAATTCTTTGTAAAACTTCTTAATCATATTGGTTGATATTTGATGCAAAGGATCTCCTGAAAGCCCACCTTCTTCTCTCTTTAATTCACTTATCAAATTATCTCTATTACCATTTGTAGTATTTGTAAGTATAATTGCAGAAATATTATTTT
>CAZBBE010000215.1:0-2104 GCA_964489755.1 uncultured bacterium
TTCGAGTTTACATTACAGATGACACAGGGGAGGAGTGGGTCGGTTCTGTTCCGCTACAGGCAAAAAGTGGTTACTTGCAGGTTAGATCCATTGCTTTTATTGAAAAGAACCAGACTGCAGAGATTCCTGTGTTAGTTCAGAATGTCGGTTCTATTGCAGTAGAAAATGTTATGGCTGAATTAATTTATAGTGGTGAGTCAATTGAAATAACAGATGATCAGGGATCGTGGGGAACCATTCAGCCCAGTGAGACGCTTGTGTGTTTTGACTGTTTTACGATCTCTGCTGGAAATGACCTGGTTAACGGAACTTTAATTCCTCTTTCGGTACGCTTTTACAACGCTGACGGCTATGATAACCGGCAAACCCTTACCGTGCAGGTGGGTGAAGTGTCTGAGTCTGACCCAATGGGGCCGGACGCTTATGGATACTATATCTATGATATGGCTGATACGGAGTATGAATTTGCACCCGATTACGACTGGATAGAGATCGATCCAGGTTATGGTGGTGACGGAACAGATTTGAACTTGTCTGATAACGGAAATGGCAATTTCTCCAATTCGTCAGAAACAGTGGATCTTCCGTTCACTTTTCGGTTTTATGGAATTGATTACGGACGCATTACTGTCAACTCTAATGGCTGGATCGCTATGGGGGACTCAGACTTGGAATCGTTTCGAAATTATCCCATTCCTGGAGCTGGTGGCCCTTCGCCCATGATCGCTGCTTTTTGGGATGACCTGAAAACGACCAGTGGAGGTGACGTCTTTAAATATATTCATCCCAATGATGAGTATGTAGTTATAGAATGGTCAGATATGCGTACCCAGAACAATAACTCAGTGGAATCCTTCCAGGTGATTTTATATGCTAATCAGGCACCGCCCTATGGTGATAATGAAATAAAAATTCAGTATAAAATATTTAACAATACCTCGTCAGGTAATTTCAGTGGTTATCCACCACTTCATGGTGGATATTGCACCATAGGACTTGAGAATCAAATGAGCAATGATGGCCTGCAATATACTTTCAATAACGACTATGCTTCAGCTGCGACTGAATTGGATGATGAAACTGCAATTTTTATAACAACTAATCCAGTTGTTCCTCTTCCTGCACCACAACTGGTCTATACACCAGAAAATTTTAATTTCACTTTAGGTTTCGATGAGAATGCTTCCGAAATGCTGACTCTTTCAAATCAGGGAGAGCCTGAATCATTGTTAGAGTATTCCCTTGCAATAGAGTATCCGGAAGCAGAGCTTCCTTTTTCAGTTGCGGGAGGTGGCCCCGATGGATTTGGTCATTATTGGGGAGACTCAAATATCACACCCGAACTCTCCTATGAATGGGAAGATATTTCAGACAGTGAACAACAATTAGTCTTTCCGCACAATGATATTGCCGCGGATCCCGTTGGAATTGGATTTGAATTTCCTTATTTCGGAGAATCGTATTCACAATGTATTGTCAGCCCCAATGGCTGGGTCGGGTTTGGCGAAGACAATACTACATATCAAAATTCATCGATTCCATCACCGGCAGCACCCAGACCCGCTATTTTACCCTTTTGGGATGATTTAAGTCCAGAAAGTACGGACCAAGGTGGATGCCCTGAACTCGGTGGGAATGTGTATGTAGAAAATTTTGAAGATAAATTTGTGATCTGGTTTGATAACGTTATTCGCTGTTCATCCAATTATCCTGGTACCTTCGATTTTCAGGTTGTTTTACATGAAAGCGGTGGGATTGATATTAATTATAGAACGATGGAGGGTAATATTACCAGTGCAACCATCGGAATGCAAAATTCCACAGGGTTGGATGGTCTTCAAATCGTTTTCAATGGTGATTATATCCAGGATGAATTGTCCCTGCAATTCCGTAAACAATTAGGTACGAACTGGTTTTCACTCTATTCTGAGACCAATAATCTTTCCGGTATTCTTGAAGTGGGGGAACCAGCGGAATTTAGTGTTGATGTTAATTCTGAAGGATTACCTGAAGATCATTATGTAGGAAATATCAGGATTTCCAACAACGCAGGACCGGATGTAGATATACCTGTCTTTTTGGATGTCGTTTCCGGGGGCGAAAT
>CAZBBE010000216.1:0-2082 GCA_964489755.1 uncultured bacterium
GCACATAAACTCTGCAGATTACACTGACTTTATAAAATTGATTTTGCTAAAATAATTTCAAAGGTATTTTTGTAAATTACAAAGGAGAGATAACAATGAAAGAAAGAGGATCTGATAGAAGAGATTTAGTCAGAAGACTGCAGGAAAAAGATTCTAATCCTGATAATCGAAAAGACGAAGAAAGAAGAATTAAAAAAGAAAGAAGGGATGATTGATTATAGTCGAATTTTAATAAAATAAAAAACCCCTAAAAACAGGGGTTTTTTATACTCGTGTTGTTAGGGGTGGATCTTTTTTCAGTGTATGAATTTGTTCAGGATCAAGGTCACGGCGATAATATTCAAATGTTTTTCCTGTATCCCGCCAATTTTCAACACGATTTATAATTTTGATGTCACCAGTAAAATTTGCAGAAACTCCTATTTTCACGTGTCCACTAATATAACGAAGAGACTCTCTTTTTTTTGCCCAATTTAAATAGACTCGTTTCAGCATTTTGGCATATCCGCACCCTTTATACTGTGAAATGATTACAAATGCGTAGGTGTACAGGGTATTTCCTTTGCCAAAATTTTCATCTGTTCGTGCCCATGGCTCATGGCTTAATTCCTCAAGCAGAATACCGATGATATATCCAATAATGTCACCACGGTATCGGGCGATGAAAGGAAGTGACCCCGGTTTATTAAAATATTTTTGGATGGTCGCTTTGGAAAGAACAGCTTTTTTACCATACTCTTTTGCCAAGTGTTCTGAAATTGAGAAAAGAGCAGGATAATCTTCTTTTCCTACATGTTCAAGAAGCTCTATTTGAAATACTCCGCTTGATGCGATGATCCTGGATTTAGTGTTTAATTTTGTTGTTAACGAGAGCTGTTCCACAGCCAAAATTACATCATCAGGGAATTGAATTTGAATGAATAATATTCAATTCTTGCACCTGTGACATTTCATTTACTAAGTAAATTCAATCCATGAATTCGTTTAATAATAGATTAAAAAAACATATAGCTGAAATATCTTCTTATTTGTGTGTGGGTTTGGATATTTCTCCAGAATCTCTGGGGAGTTCCAGCTCTCTTTCCCAATGCATTGACCATTCCAAAAGAGTCATTGATGCTACGATAGACCTGATAGCGGCATTCAAACCAAATTTTGCATTTTTTGAACGGTGGGGGAGTGCTGGATTCAAATGGCTGGAAAGCACAATGAACTATATTAATACCAGGACACTTACAATTGCGGATGGCAAAAGAGGAGACATTGGGAATACAGCTGAACAATATGCGAAATCTATTTTTAATCATTTCGGATTTGATGCGGTTACCGTAAATCCTTATATGGGAGAAGACGCAATAATCCCATTTATTAAGCGTCCTGAAAAAGGAGCATTTATCCTGTGCAAAACATCAAATCCATCCTCAAGCGATTTTCAAAACAGTCAGAATGGGCAAAAGCATGTGTTTGAGTTGGTAGCAAGAAAGTCTGTAGAGCTAAATTCTATGGAAAATGTGGGTCTAGTTGTAGGGGCAACCCTCCCCGAAGAAATAAAGAAAATTCGCCACCTTGCTCCGGAGCTCCCGTTTCTTATGCCGGGAGTGGGTGCACAGGGCGGTGATTTAGAAAAAAGTATACGGTATGGTAACGAAAAGGGAATTGCATTAATTTCAATTTCACGGGGAATTATCTTTTCCGGTGACAAAACAGAAAAATCTATTCGGTCAACTGCCAAAGAGTATAGAGATAAAATGATGGAATATATTCATGGATAAGACTGAAATTATTTCATATTTCAAATCCACCGGGGCGTTTCTTGATGGACATTTTCTTTTAACCAGTGGAAGACACAGTAATAAATATTTCGAAAAATTCACACTACTTTCAAATCCCGATGTCGTAGATAAACTCTGTAAACCAATTTATTCGATGTACAAACACAAGAAAATTGATGTTGTTTTGGGAGCTGCAACTGGAGGGATCATTTTAGCGTATGAATTGGGGAGGCAGTTAAACACAAAGGGGTTCTTCGCAGAAAGGGTTAATGGGGAGTTAAAATTCAGGCGAGGTTTTACTCTCAGAAAA
>CAZBBE010000217.1:0-2071 GCA_964489755.1 uncultured bacterium
GTATAACCTGTTGATTTGTAGGTATCACTATCACATCAAGGTTGTAAATGGAACCCAATTCTTCTGCTTCTGTTTCGGCTGTTCCTGTCATTCCAGATAATTTATCATATAACCGAAAATAATTTTGAATGGTAATGGTTGCCAGTGTTTGGGTCTCCCGTTGTATAGCAACATTTTCCTTAGCTTCCAGAGCCTGATGCAATCCATCACTGTATTGTCTCCCGGGCAAAACCCTACCGGTAAATTCATCTACAATCTGTACTTTATTATCTTGAACGACATATTCCACATCTTTATCGTATAAAGTATAAGCTCTCAATAATTGTGTGAGATTATGTATTTTACCACTTCTTTCAGCATGAAGTTGATAAGCTTTCTCTTTTTCCTGAGCAATCTGAAGTGGCGAAAATCGTTCATTATTTTCAATCTCAGAGATCATTTCTCCCAAATCAGGAATTATAAACATTTCTGGATGATTTGGAGATAAATCTTGTCTTCCTTTTTCTGTAATATCAATAATATGTGATTTTTCATCAACACTGAAAAATAAATCGTCATCTACTTCATGAAGACGTTTGTCTCTCATATAATCTGACTCTACTTTCTGAGCAAGCTTTATGGTTCCTGGTTCCTGAAATATTTTCATTAATTTTCGGTGCTTTGGCAGACCCCTTCGTGCCTGGAGGAGTTTCAAACCCGCCTCATCTTCTTTTTCTTCTTTCAGGTAATTTTGAGATTCATTCACTAACTCTGAAACCAGAGTATTCTGTTTTCGCACTATGTTCTGGATCAACGGTTTTAACTCCGAAAATGTTTTGTCAACAGGGGCATCCACAGAGCCAGAAATTATCAACGGTGTTCGAGCTTCATCAATCAACACGCTGTCCACCTCATCTACAATTGCAAACGCATGATCACTCCTCTGTGCCTGATCCCGGGCATCCAACGACATATTATCTCTCAAATAATCAAACCCAAATTCATTATTAGTACCATAGGTGATATCACAGTTGTATGCTGCTCTGCGCTGATCATTATCCATAGTATTCAGAATGTACCCCACAGTTAGTCCCAAACGCTTGAATATCTCGCCCATCCATTCTGCATCTCGCCGTGCTAAATAATCATTTACAGTTACAATATGAACCCCTCTTCCTGTGAGGGCATTCAGAAAAATGGGCATAGTCGCTGCAAGAGTTTTTCCCTCTCCAGTTTTCATCTCCGTAACATTCCCATTATGAAGAATTATGGCTCCAATCAACTGTACATCATAGGGAATCATTTCCCATTCAGTTTCATGTCCAGCAACCGTCCATGATGACCCGCACAACCGGCGACATGTTTCCTTTACCAAGGCAAACGCCTCAACCATCAAAGAATCCAATATTTTCTGTTCCAACTCGTAAACAGACTTTTTTATTTCCGCTGGATCAGTATTTTTTTCCAGTAACTTGGTTTCTAATTGATCCTTGGACGAGGAAATTTCATCAATCATTTCTTTTGTGCGGACTCTCAATTCTTCATCAGATCTCTCCTGCAAGAGCTGTGTGGTTTCAGTGATCTCATTCACTACCGGAAATAAGCGGTTCATTTCTCTATCTGAACGTGAACCAAATACTTTTTTTAATGCATTCTGCAACATGGATTGTTACTGGGATTCAACGTTCTTTTTTACCATTTCTCTAAATACTGTATCTAAAATTCCGTTTACGAATCCCGAACTGTCATCCGTGCTGTATTTTTTAGCTATTTCAATTGCTTCTGATATAGAGACTTTCGGTGGTACGTCGTCAAAAAATAAAAGTTCACACGCTGCCATTTGTAAAATTAAGTTATCTATAAGTGCTATTCTTTCTAACTCCCAATTTTCAAGAAATCTCGAAATTGTTTTTTTCAAAAACTGTTTCTGGTCTAATGTTTTGATGTATAATGAAGATACATATGACTTGGTATTTTCATCAAATGAATATCTATTTAACATATCCTCAAATATTTTATCCCGGGAATCTCCGGAAATTTCCAATGCATACAATCCTTGGAACACACATTCACGTGCCTGTCTGCGGGGATG
>CAZBBE010000218.1:0-2070 GCA_964489755.1 uncultured bacterium
TACCTCCATTGTGGGATTTAGAGTCCGGAGAAAGCCGAATCGGTATTTTTGGATTAATGGATCAGGGTTCCAATAATGGACGGGGACTTATTCCTTCACCTCCTGATGCTTGGACAAGAATCTTTGCTGGTTGGGAAACCCCCACAATTGTTAGGCCAAGTAATTCAATTTCTTTGCTTTCAAGGTCTGAAAATAATATTATAAAAATTCCCATGACTGATTCAGAATATTTCTTAATCGAAAACCGTGAAAATTCAGTGTATGACAAAGTAAGTATAGATTCAGTAAGATATGCAATTTGGGAAGAAACAGATAGATATCCTCCGTTAATCGAAATATTAATGGATTCAGTTAGTATTGAAAAAGACGAAAATGGCGTGATTATATCGGTTCCAAACTATGATTTAGGTCTTCCTGCTTCCGGCTTGCTCATTTGGCATATTGATGAGGAAATAATCAACATTGGGATTAATGATTATAGGATTAATTCTGACAGGATTTTAAAAGGAATTGATTTAGAAGAAGCAGACGGAGCGCAAGATATCGGTTATCCATCTATTTTTTTATTTCAAGACCCTTCCGGCGGTTATTTTGGAGATGTATGGTTTGACGGAAATCCAGAGTACAAAAGATTAAATAATGGTTTTGAATTACCTGAGTTTGGTCCTAATACTTATCCAAATACACACTCAAACAGTGGCACTGCATCCTATATAAGAATATTTGATATAAGTGAACCAGGAAATACAATGTCATTTTCAGTTTCAAATTCTCATCAATTAGATGGATTTCCAGATTTCTCTGCTCATTTCCAATTAATTCATCAACTTGGAACCAAAAAAAATATAATTGGCGGAATTGATTCAGTTTGGTGGGCTCCAATTTCCGATCCGTTTAATCGCACAGTTTTTCATATAAAGGGGAATCCAGATAATTCCTTTTTTTTCAGTTTAACCGGTCTAAATGAAAATGGAATTGAATATTTGAATATAATTGAACATTCTGATGATTCTACGATTTGGAATAAATTTGATATGATTGCTGATTCTTTGAATTATTTTCCTATAGAACAAATAATTCTTGACTCTATAAAGTTTATTGTTGGAGGAGATATATCACAGGAATATGATATACTGGGGATTGATGCATATAATAACCTATTAAATACAGCTAAAGTAATAAATGAGGTTGATACAACACTTTTCAGAATTGATGAAAACACTTTAATTGTGTTCCAGGGAAATTCAATCGAGATGACAAAGGAATTTGAATATTCCTTAATTAAATTAATAGCAATTGACCTAGATTTAGATGGCAGGGGAGAGGCTATTGTTTTAAATGAAAATGGTATACTGTATGCTTTGGATAAAAATTTAAATTATTTTGCTGGATTTCCTGTCCAAGATACATTTAACGGTAATCTGTTTGCTCATGATATTTTAGGTGATAGTCACCCGGAGATTATAGTGGAAAACCAAGATAAAGAAAATTTTTCAATTCTTAATTGGAAGGGACAGCCAGTGCTCACATTTCCTCTCTCCACCCCAGAAAGGATAAAATTTATAAGTGAGTCAGGTTCAAGTGAATCCGCAAATTTTATCTGGACCGACTATGCTATTTGGTTATTCTCCAATGGAGATTCTGATGAATCAGAATACTGTTGTAATGAGTGGTCATATCCCCATGGAGATCCTGGGTTATCACGAACACTCAAACTGAATTATTCTTTGAGTGTTCATAATCCTGAAAAGTTATTTGATTCTCACAGGACTTATGCCTATCCAAACCCTGCAAAAGACAATTTTGTAAAGATCAGAATTCAGGTTGAGTCAGCGAACCATATTGAGTGTGAGATTTATGATTTAGCGGGTTTTTATATTGATAAATTAATTCTGGATAATCCAATTCAGGGAATGCCCAATGAAATAGTCTGGGAAGTATCTGATGTGGAATCCGGTATTTACTATATTGATATAACCGCCCAGGGAAATAATCGAACTCAGTCAAAACTGATCAAAGCGGGCATTGTTCACTAAATCCAATTTATTTTTCAACTGATGAAGAAAAATA
>CAZBBE010000219.1:0-2054 GCA_964489755.1 uncultured bacterium
ATTTAAATCGGATTGTCCTCCATTCTTCTGATCATATTATTGCAGTAAGCCATGAATTAAAAAATGCGATCACAGAATCTTTTGGTATTTCAGAAGAAAAAATCAGTGTGATTGATATGGGCGTCGATTCATCCATTTTCTTTCCAAATAATAAAATTCCAAAAAAAGAAACCTTTACCCTTTTGTTTGTTGGGCGCCTTTCTGAAGAAAAAGGGTTTGATGTCCTTTTAGATGCATTTGAAATATTATCAAAAAATAATTCTAGCAGCATAAAATGCATTGTAATAGGTGATGGAGATCAACAAAGTCACTACAAAAAAAGTGTAAAATCAAGGATGTTAACAGATAATGTCACTTTTATGGGCTCTCAAAATCAAACTCGAATTTCTGAATGGATGAATCAATCCCATTTGGTGGTTATCCCTTCTAGAAAGGAAGGATTTGGTTTGGTGGCCATTGAAGCTCTGGCTTGTGGAACACCCGTCATTTGTTCTAACGTTGGTGGCCTTAAGGAAATTGTCGAAAATGGGAAAAATGGTTTCCTGTTCCCTGTAGAACAAAAAGATGAATTGGTTGAAAGAATTGAACGATTTATTCAAAACCCAGAAACCATCTTACCTGATAATTGTGTTCAATCGGTCAAACAATTTGATGTACTCGAAAAAGTTAAACAGATATACTCTGTTTATTCAAACATGGTGAATGGATAATGTCCAATTCTATTCAACCTATATTTGTTGGTGGCACTGGAAGGTCAGGAACAACGATCTTAAGTAAATTATTAAATCAGGTCGAATCTGTCTATACCATTCCCCAGGAAATTCGGTTTATCACGGATCCAGACGGCATACTTTCTCTAAAACATGCCTTGGTTTCGGACTGGTCTAAATTTAATTCTGACTTTGCCATGGAACGTTTTCTAAAGCTGATGGATCATTTAAAAACACGGTACAAGGGACGGTATCCAAACCATGGGCTGGCAAAACTGGTATCGGATGAATTTTATGAATCCTGGGTCAGGGAATTTTCCCATCATTTCATCGGACACACCCTTAAAAGCGGATGGGCTGCTAGGGTGAACTTAATGAATAAAGGACTGCTAAAAACATTTGGTAAAAATGCTTTAACAGAATCTTTTCTCGATGACTCTTATTACTGCCATCCACAGTCTTTGGACAAGTTTAATGAAGTGTCGGGAAAGTTCATTCAGAGTTTTTTCAATCAAGTTGCAAAATTAAACAATGCAGAAATTATTGTAGAACACACACCCTCAAATTTGATCCATTTCGATTTCATACTGGATGCAGTACAACATTCAAAATTGATTCATATCTATCGAGATCCACGAGATGTCATTTGTTCCTACAAAACCAAAGAGTGGAGCAGTTCAGAGATTCAAATGAATGTGCACTGGATCAAAGATGTTTTATCTCAATGGCAACTGAAAAAAAAATCTATTTCAACTAAAAGGTATATTGAAATTGCTTTTGAAAGGATGATCCATTCATTTGAAACTGAAATGGATAAGGTCTGCAATTTCCTCGGTATTCAATTCAATGAAAAATTCCTCGAAATTGAATTAAAGCAACATAATATTGGTCGCTGGAAACATGATTTAGATGAAAAAGAAAAATCAATTCTCAATGCTGAATTAAAAAACATTCTTCCTGATTATGAATATACCAATTAAATGAAATTAGGTCGTGCAGCAATGGTGGCATATACAGAATATGCCAGAGATCCCCGAGTTCGTCGATATGCTGAATGCCTAGCCCGAAATGGGTATGAAGTAGACTGTTTCGTCTTGAAGGAAGCAAATAACATTCAGGTTGATGTTTTAAATGGTGTCAAAATATTCCATTTAAAAACTTCGCAATACAGGGGAAACTCAAATTTGGCTTATATTTATTCCTACTTTACTTTTTTTATTCAGGCACTTATTGCACTTACGAAGCAGATTCATAATAATTATTCGGTCATCCATGTACATAATATGCCTGATTTTCTTGTCTTTACAACCCTCATCAATAAACTTTTCGGTTCAAAAGTAATTC
>CAZBBE010000220.1:0-2043 GCA_964489755.1 uncultured bacterium
CATATCTCAGATTCCTTCATTTCCTTCGCAGGTGCAAAGTTCAACCTGGTCCAAAATGGAAACTCACCTAACAGGTATATTTGGCTTCATGGGGATGAGCAAACGGCAAGGATGGCTTTAGATTATCATATCAGGCATTTTGCTGGTTTAGCATTTTTTATACAAAATGAAACCCGTGAAATTCCGTTTAAATCAACCATTGTTGACCCAAACAGGATTTTTTCTAGGAATGGTTCCTACCACGCACTGAAAAAATTCAAGCCGGGATGGCAGCGTGGCACCCTTAAACAGGCCCTGGATGAAATTGATTCAGAAAGAACCAGCTTCCTGGATATATTGATGCCTGGAAGAAATGGAGTATTGATTGCTGTTCATAATAATTTTCGTGGATATAATGTTAAAAAAGAAGAGAAAAAAAGCCAGCGTACATCCATTAAATCAGGACAAAATCCACGAGATTTTATTATCTGCACCTATGAAAAAGATTTTGAAAAATTATCAACCGGTCCCTATAACGTGGTTCTGCAGAGTAAAATACCTGAAAAAGATGATGGCAGCCTTTCCTGGGAAGCCTTAAGAAGAAATGTCCGCTACTTGAATGTTGAAACACGATTGGGATACCTTACAAAGCAGAAAAAAATGCTGAGATTTATCGAAACCACCTTGAATTAAAAACATGGGAATATTTATTCAGCGGTTGATTCGATGGATGCCTTTAATCCTGTTTGTTTTACTTCTTATGGTTGATCGGGATAATGCCTATCACGTATCCGGATATCTTATTTTACTTTTTTCTTATACAGGTATTTTGATTTTGAAAATTCTTTATGCAAAAGAGCAATGGCATAAAGAATTTGATGGAAATGCTTTAGGTCGTAATTCATCCATAGAAAAAATGAGTGATTTCCAGAAAGAGTTGAATGTGAAGAATGAAACTCATACAGAAAGCTAAAGGGTTTCTTTTTGACTTGGATGGTGTTTTCATTCAATCTGGAAAAACTTTGCCTGGTGCGAAGGAAACTATAACATCACTGCGAGATTTAAACATCCCTTTTCGATTTTTAACCAATACAACTACAAAAAATCGCAGAACCCTTCAAACCTCTTTGGCAGATATTGGTTTGCAGTGCAGCGAGGAAGAGATTTTTTCTGCCGGGTTTTCCGGTGTACAGACTATCCGGAAGATGGGTTCACCTCCCTGTTGTTTTTATATCACAGAAAACCTTAAAACAGATTATTCAGAATTCAAGGAAAACAGGGATGCTCCAAAGGTGATCATTATTGGTGATTATGAGGATTGGACCTTTGATCTATTGGATCAGGCTTTCAAGCATGTAATGAATGGTGCGGAGATTATAGCGCTCCACATGGGGAAATATTATAAAGTGGATATGGGTTTAAGACTAGATGCTGGATGCTTCGTTGCAGCGTTGGAATTTGCCACAGGAAAAAAAGCCCAGATAGTGGGTAAACCTAATAAGGAATTTTTTCAATGTGCATTGGATCATTTAAGATTGAGATCTGAAGATGTGGTTATGCTAGGTGATGATCTCATTAATGATGTTAAGGGTGCACAGGATATAGGGATACCAGGTATTCTTGTTAAAACGGGCAAATATCACAAAGGTATGGTAGAATCAAGCGGCATTAATCCCGATGGTTTTCTTCATTCCATTGCAGATTTACCAAATATTTTGAATTCATAAGGAGTTGTCATGAAACAGATCGATATTAGGAGTTTATTAGTTGGCGTATTGGGCGCTGCATTAACATTTGTGTTAATGGGCTCAGAAGATGGAGAAAATATTGATGGTAATCTGGGTGATATTATTGTGAATTCGATCACAATTAGGGATGATGGACACGGTGGGTTTATTACTGCGTATAACCAGGATCAAAAAAGAACGCTTTATCTGGGAACTGGCAAAGAAGAAAATGGATATGTTCAAACCTTTAACAAATATGAACAGCCCACAGCATATATAGGCTCTAACCGGGAAATGGATGGAGTCATTGTTTTAAATGACAGATATGGAGCCTTGG
>CAZBBE010000221.1:0-2039 GCA_964489755.1 uncultured bacterium
GAATATCCCCTTCTTCCAATAATCCGTAGTTTTAACGAGGATGAAGTGGTTGTGAACGGTCTGGAGCAGGTACAGTTATTTTTTGCAAGTGAGGTTTCAAATGTGGATTCCTTGGATAACAAATACGAAGTGAACATACTGCCTCTAATGTATACTTCCAACAGGTCAGGAATGATGACTGGGTTTTTTAATTTAAATCCTGATCCAAAGAGTAATCCGTCTCTGAAAAGTTTGGACCAGCCCAAAAAACTTGTGGCAGTTCGTTCTGAAAGGACACACAAGGAATCAGGATTATTGAGCCAGTTAATTTTGGTAAGTGATTCACGGTTTCTTATAGATGGGGCAGGGGGTTCTTCTCCTGAAAATCATATACTGGTGATGAATGCAGTGGATTATCTTTTGGGTGACAAAGAACTCATATCCTTGCGGTCCCGAGAAATTACCAACAGGCCGTTGGACCAAGAACTGAAAGATGGAACCAAACGATTCCTGAAATGGCTCAATATACTGCTTCCATCTGTATTGGTAATTGGTTTTGGTTTTTTCAGAATTTCCAGATTGAAAAACCGGTCGAAGATTTTGGAGGAAGTTTATGACTAAACAAGCAAAAATTCCGCTGATTGCTTTAGCAGTACTGGTTATCCTTTATCTTATTAACACCAGAATGCAGGATAAATATACTGCAAAGGATACGGATTTATTTTCAAACGGTAGAGAACATATTACGAGAATTTTTATCCAAAAGAATGATGAAGAGTTGGAACTTGTAAAAGTGGACACTCTTTGGACAATAACGAATAATGATTCATTGGATGTCAAAAAAAATATCATTAATAATTTCTTTGATGATATAGAAGGAATTGAAAGAGAAGAATCACCTATTTCAACCAATCCAAAGAACTGGAGTAAATATTCAGTGGACGATTCTGCCGGAACTCATTTATCTTTGTACGGACTCAATAATAAGGAATTAGGACGCTACGTTTTGGGGCGATCCAAAACAAACTGGAGCCAGAATGCGATAAGGATCAATGATGGGTCACATGTATATTTGACATCAAAAAATATTCTTCATCGCCTGCAAACCAGGCCCACTTATTGGGGCGAAATACCAAAACCACCGGAGGAAGAAGAAACTGTAGAAGATTCTCTCATTATTCCTGAAGTACCGACCATTACAATTCCCCCGCTACCGGACACATCTGGGACATAATATCATTTAATTGTATTTTAAAACCTCGCAATTGCGGGGTTTTTTATTTCATTAAGTTTTTTCTAAATATTATTAGTTGTTCAGTATTGTCCAATTTAAATTTTATTCAGGAAAAATTATGAGGTCTTTTAATTTGGATAAACTATGAAATTTGGGTCAATAGCAGCAGGAAATAAAACAACCGTACAGTCTGCAAGAGATATTCTTGAGTGTGGGGGTAATGCTTTTGATGCTGCTGTCGGAGCGGTATTTACATCAATGGTGTCAGAATTCACTCTCACAGGACCCGGTGGGGGCGGGGCATTCTTGGCATACCCAAATGGAAAAGAACCAATTTTATTTGATTTTTTTGTAGACACACCCCCACCTCAGCCAAATAAAGATTTGAATTTTTTTAGTATCCTGATTGATTTTGGTCCAGCAAAACAGGAATTTCATATTGGTCAGGGTTCTGTTGCTGTACCGGGAAATACAGCAGGACTTTTAACGGTACATGAACGGTTGGGGAAACTCCCGTTAAAAACTGTATTGGAACCGGCTATAGAAACTGCAAGAAAAGGAGTTATCCTTAATGAATCGCACGGCTACCTGATGAAAATTCTTGACCCGATCTTAACCCACTCATCCAGCGGGAAAAAATTATTTACACAGAAAGGAAAAATTTTAAAAGAAGGTGACAATTTTCAAAATCCTGCTTTTGCAGATTTTCTGGAAGAACTCATTAGACACGGGACAGACTTTTTTTACAAAGACTTAGGAGCAAAATGTATGCTCGATATTTTTAGTGAGAAGGGGTTGCTTACATCGGAATGCCTCGCCAACTACA
>CAZBBE010000222.1:0-2030 GCA_964489755.1 uncultured bacterium
CATCACCTCTGTGGGAAAATAGGCATCATAAAATCCAAAAAAAGTATTTGGCACTATTATAGTACCAGGGTCATTGATTGAGTAGATTGAGAGGTTTTCATGCAGCCCAGAGACCAGGTTCCACCCTTCACTTAGGTAAATTGTGAGTTCATCCATTGGAGTACCAGTTATGTTTGTAGTACCGGAAGTATCAAACCTGAGCCAGTATCCTTCTCCTTGAACCAGAGTGCTATCAAGCACATATGCCTCATCAAAGGAGAAAAGTGTGCTCTCGGTTGCATCAGGGAATATTGAGAAGTAATTGTTGTTTTCAACCTCAAGAGGGAGTCCTACAAGGTTCCACCCGAACAGGTACTCAACACCAATATCAACACTCCCCGATCTTGTAACTACTCTGAATCCCATATGGTCTGTTGTTACAAAGGGTGGTGTGTCGAATCGATGACTGCTCATTGCAAAAGCTCCAGGGTATGTATAATTTCCTCCTCTAAGTACTTTTACTTCTATCCCTTCAGGTATGTTATCATTAATAGGGTTCCAATAATAATTACTATCAACACATGCCTGATAGAAATCTGCATCATACCAATCTAAGCACCATTCGGAAACATTTCCTGCCATATTATAAAGACCAAAGGGATTTGGTTGAAAAAGCTCCCCCACCGGAGATGGGTAGGGTAAATAATCAGGGTCATTTGTTGGTCCAAAACTCCCGTAATTAGCTTGACTATAACTTAGGTTACCATCGTTGGTGGGATATTCTAATTGCTGACCCGCTCTTGCTGCATATTCCCACTCTGCTTCAGTTGGGAGTGATACACCATAATAGTCTGCATACATCATAGCACCATACCAACTTACCCAAGAGGCTGGCCAATTTTCATAGTCTGACACTACGCTAAAATCATACGAAGTTGAATCCCACTCAATCCAACATCTATTAAGAGAATCTTGACCACCACCAGCAATATTGCTTAGCTTAATGAGTACTTCTCCTGACCATTCCCCCTCCAGTGTACTGTCCGCCATTATGCTCCATGCATGGCCATTAGCTATCTCCTCAGGTGTACTTGCCCAATCTCCTGGAACCCCCTCTTCAACAATTAGATTACCAAGAGAAGCCATATCATTAAGAAAAATAACATAGTGTGCATTGGAAACCTCTGTTTCGCCCATCTCAAAATCATCTATACCCACTAAATGTTCTGGGTCCTGGTCATTAAACATTGGGGGCGGGTTATTGTTTCCCATGGTAAAACTCCCACCAGAAATATTTAATAGAGTGCCTGGATAAGTCTGACAAAAAGATATCGTTGTTGAGAAGAAAACCACTATTGAGGTTAATGTAATTTGGAATTTCATTGTACCCTGTAGTAATAATTATTTATCATTCAAATTAAAACCGTATTTAGAGAAATAATTTTCTCTCATCAAGATAAAAAGTAAATCTATGTTCATGTATTTTATACAGTTAATAAGTATCTCTTCAATTTACACTTTCCTCCACTATTTTCATAGAGGTGGGATAATTTAATTGTCAATTAAGGTAATTGAACCAGAATTATTTGCCCTGATCCAATATCCTTTCCCCTGTTCTATAATTTCCGTATTTGAATAGCCTCCAGTGGTAAACCCATAGACCGTGCCGGGAATTATAATCCCATCCGGGTCCTGTATGTCTGAAACATTCACGGAATGTGTAATTCCCGAGATCAAATTCCATCCTTCGTTCAAACTGATTGTAAGATCATTGACCGGAGCACCAGCAATAGTGGTACTGCCAGGACCAGGGAACCGTAACCAATATCCTTCACCTAAAGTCAGATATGTTTCTGATATATAACCATTGTTAAAAGAGAACAATGTTCCTCCTATTGACTCAGGGAATAAAATATTGTATGAGGGGTCTTCTACTTCAAGGGACAAACCTACAAGATTCCAGTCAGATATATAATCAACATTCATGATGGTGTTTTGGTTATCAAAGAATTCCCATATCTCCTCGCTGGAATTGATATCCATATTTCCTG
>CAZBBE010000223.1:0-2030 GCA_964489755.1 uncultured bacterium
TGTTAACATCATCATAAGGAGCTCCCCAGTCTGCAGGCCAGTTGTTCCAGTCATACTCATACTGTTCATACACAAGCTCGACCGAAGCTCCAAAAATTTCAGCATCAGAGCTCAGGTCTGCGGTCAAATAGTCACGCCTTACACGCCACACGTGATGGTCATCCGGGTGCGTAGAACCGATTACTTGTCCATCACTATCATAGACAACCCGTCCCGCTTTCAGCCCACTAGAATAGGTTGTTCCCCCTACATGGGGACTCTGTGGGTTGCCGTCAGACACTTTTACACCCCATAAAATTCCATCTTTGTAAATGAGCCCACCGGTACCAATTGGATAATTAGCCTGATTACCATTTGGGATAGTGCCTGCTGAATTATTTTTAATCCAATAGCTCATATTATTTATGTTCATGACAGATTCATCCGGCATTAGCTCACGAGAGGGTGATGATTCTTCGTTTGGAACAAAACCTGAGGGTGGTATGCTAAAGATAAAAGATGGGGAGATGAGAATTAAAAGAATGGAATAATTAAGGAAATTGCATTTTTTCATAGCTATCCTTCTAATAGGGTTATGATATGTATGTAATAATAAGACAAAATCTAATTGTAATATTTTCTTAATAAAAAAGATTAATTTTAAATTTGAACAATGACCTCTCCCTCTCCAGATGAACGCACCCAGTAGGCTCTCCCCGGTTCTATAACAGAAGCATTTACATAAACTCCATCAAATGTATAAACAGTTTCCGGGACAATGAGTCCTCCTGGATCAACAATATATTCAACTGGAACCGAAACAGAAATACCGGAGATTAAATTCCAGCCTTCATCCAACTGAATAGTTAGTTCCTGGATGGGTCCGCCCGTAAAGTTCACTAGCTCATCTGATTCCAACCTAACCCAGTAGCCCGTCCCCGGGACTAACTCAGTTTCCAGGGTATATCCGTTATCAAAACTGTAGAGTGTGCCGCTCACGGCTCCCTCGAAAAAAGATTCATACCCTGAGTCTTCAACTATAACAGGCAAACCTATGAGGTTCCAGCTCTCGGAATACTGAACCTCCAAAACAGTTTCACCAAATGGTGCACCAATCTGAATTGAAAATTCCAGAGAGGCATCATTTATACAGAATTCCGGTAGGTCACTACAGTTCAGGACGGTGGCCTCCGCCAGAAGGTCTACCTGTGTCCCTGATGCAATGCTACCGCTTGCGGTGAGAGTGAAGCCAGCATCCTCGCACTGCCCCGCAAACATTCCGTACCACCAGAACTCCGGGTTATTTATTGTTATGTCCGTGCTGGGATAAATTTCAGAGAGGGTTACTCCCGGATAGTATGTATGGTCCATTGTACCCTCATTGCACATGGAAACACTAACACTGAGATTCTCCCCGGGCTCCAATATCCCGTTCCCGGACGCATCAGATAGTTCCGGCCCATAAAGGGCAAACTCCCAGAGCGCATCACACCCGACGCCCAGGGCACCAATATCCGAGCTCAATATTTGGCAGGGAGAGTTTGCTGCCACAAAATAGTTACCATTCTCCGGGTCGCAAAATAAAGGGTCCGATTCAATGTTCCCATCAAACCAATAAACATACCCATTGTCATTGGTTACAACACCCTCTTCACCTCCCTGAACATCAGAGTACCCAACAGAGACCTGAGCCGCTGCGTCATTGGGAGAGAGAAATATTTCCTGTGGAGAGTCGTTCCACAGGATTGTATGGTCGACCAATGAGGTTGAATTGTCTTTAAGATAAATACCTCCTCCATCTTCAGCATTATTATCAGAAATGGTCACAAATTGAATGTTGACGGTTGAATTTGTCCCGCCATATACGCCACCACCATGGTTTGCAGAATTCTTGACTATTACTGTATGGTTAAGGGTAAGGTTTGCATTATTGCAGTAGATACCTCCACCCTTATCATCAACAATGTTCGTTGAAATGGTGGAATTAGAAATCGACACGGTTGAATTAGAAAATGATATGCCACCACCAGCAGAATAATTTTGCATGGAGT
>CAZBBE010000224.1:0-2011 GCA_964489755.1 uncultured bacterium
TCAATTTCTATGAAAGCACCATAATTGGTCATACTTACAATCTTACCTTTTACAACAGACCCAATGGGATATTTCTCATTTACGTTTTCCCATGGATGGGTTGTTAACTGTTTCAATCCCAAAGAAATTCGTCTCTTTTCCTCATCAAAATCAATTACCTTCACTGTGAGTTTTTCATCTAATGCAACAACTTCAGATGGATGATTCACTCTTCCCCATGAAATATCTGTTATATGGAGTAATCCATCTACACCTCCCAGATCAATAAACACACCAAAATCTGTTACGTTTTTAACCTGGCCCTCCATGATATCTCCAACATTAATTTCATCAAAAAGATGTTCCCTTTGTTCCTTTAATTCGTCTTCCAATAAAATTTTTCGGGAGACAACAATATTTTTTCTCATTTCATTAAACTTGACAATTCGGACTTCCAATTCTTTATTTAAATACAAGTCAAAATCACGGACTGGACGAATATCAATTTGTGAGCCCGGCAAAAACGCTTCAATTTCTCCAATATCCACAACCATTCCTCCTTTGATTCGGCGGAGGATTTTACAGGTAATAATCTCACTATTTTCATAAGTCATTCTTATTTTTTTCCAGCATTTCAGAAAATCTGCTTTGGTTTTGGATAAAACCATATTCCCTTTTTTATCTTCAAGAGTCTCTAAAAATACTTCAATCTGTTCACCAATTTTCGGTAATTTATCTTCTGGAAATTCAGACTGTTCAATGATCCCTTCAGATTTAAATCCGATATCCAGAATTATATCATTATCTGTCATTCCAATCACTCTTCCCGTAACTAATGCCTGTTCATCAATATCCGACAGAGTTTTCAGATACATAGTTTGAAGTTCGGCAGGGATTTCCTGCTCCACTCCTTCCTGGTCCAAATCTTCTTTTTTATAAACGTTTATATCTTGAAATAATTCTGCTGATAAATAATCAACAGCAGGTGCCATTTCTTCCGCACTCACTACGGTTTTGGTACTGACTTCATCTGATATTTCTTCTGAAGCCTCTTTAACTGAAGGTGTTTCCAATTCTTGTTCAATCATTTATGTTTTTTCCTTTTTGTACTGTTTTAACTTTCTCAATAATCATGTTAACCTGTTCATAAAAATCCAAATGTGATGTATCTATTACGATGGAATCTTCTGCTTTTGACAATGGAGAATGAACTCTGGAAGAATCTTTCCTGTCTCTGTCTCTAATTTCGATTTCAAGTTGACCAATATCTTTAATTTTCTCTAGAGCTAAAAGGTCTTTTCTTCTTCGCTCAGCCCGCATCCTGATATCGGCAATCATGAAGAATTTTACATCGGCGTTCGGGAATACAACTGTTCCAATATCCCGCCCTTCAACAATACAATCCGTACCGGAAGCTAATTTTCGCTGAAGATTCACCATGGTTTTCCTGACAGCCGGTAACGCACTGACCTCACTTACTTTAGCCGTCACATCGGGATCCCTGATACGCTCGGTAACATCTACCCGATCTAATTCGATTTTAAATGTCTTCTCAGTAAAAAGAATTTTTAAATCCAAGGAGGTAAGAAATGATTCCAAATGATTTTCATTTGTCAATGAAATGTCTTTTTCAAGGACAGCCAGTGTTACTGCTCTATACATGGCTCCTGTATCCAAATATGTGAAACCTAATTCATCAGCAACAGCTTTTGCAGTAGTACTTTTCCCTGTTGCTGCAGGCCCATCAATGGCAATAATCATCACATTTAATTCTCAATAAGCCGACAAAGTTACTTTTTCCATATCATAAAACCAATAAATAAGACAATTTCAGAAAAAGGTATTTTATTTAACTCTGTCACACATTTTTTAGCTGATTTATTTCGGTATTATTCAGGGTCCTCCAATTTCCACTGGGAAGATCCCCCAACAGAATAGGACCGTATTGTATTCTTTTCAAACTGAAAAGACGTACATTTAAAAAAGAAAATATTCGTCTAATTTCCCTTTTCTTTCCGGTAAAAAGTTTTAA
>CAZBBE010000225.1:0-2005 GCA_964489755.1 uncultured bacterium
AGCGGTATTTTGCTCCATGTGACTTCTCTTCCTGGAGATTATGGGATTGGAGAAATAGGAAACGAAGCAGAGAAATTTATTGACTGTCTAAAAAAAATGGGTCAAAGTCTTTGGCAAATTTTACCATTAGGTTATCCCGGAAACACTCATTCCCCATACGACCTCCTTTCCTCCTTTGCAGGAAATCCCTTATTAATCAGTTTGGATTTGCTTGTCAAAGATGGTTACCTGAAAAAAGGTAGCTTACCTGTTCATATGGTGCAGGAAAATCATCAGATAAATTTTGATTCATTGATTCCCTATAAAATGGATATTCTTAACTGTGCAGCGGAAACATTTTTAAATTGTGCATCGGGGAAAGTAAAAATGTTATATCAAAAATTTTGTAAAGAGAATGACTATTGGTTAGATGATTATTCATTATTTCTTACCTTGAAAGTATTACACAATGGGAAAAGCTGGAACCATTGGAACGACTCATTAAAAAAGCGGGAGCACACTGCACTAAATAAAATTAATGACGAGTATTTTTCAGAAATTGAAAAGATAAAGATCATCCAATTTTTGTTTCACAGTCAATGGGAAAAACTGAAGCGTTATGCAAATGTAAGCGGAATTAGAATTATTGGTGACCTACCTTTATATGTGACATACGACAGTGCTGAAGTATGGGCAAATCCGGAATTATTTTCTCTGAATAGTAATGGGGATATGACATTTGTGTCTGGAGTTCCCCCTTGTTTTTTCAGTAAAACTGGACAACTCTGGGGTCATCCTATTTACCGATGGAAGGCACATGAAAATTCTCATTATAAATGGTGGAAATCCCGTTTAAAAAAGTTGTATAAGATGGTAGATATTATCCGAATAGACCATTTTAATGGGATTGCAAAATATTGGAAGGTTCCAGCTGGGAGTACATCCGCACTCAACGGAGAATGGGCGGAGGGTCCAGGAGAAAATCTTTTTGAAGAAATATTCAATTGTTTAGGTGAAAATGCTATTATTGCTGAAGATTTGGGTGAAGCGGAACAAGAAGCGGAAAAATTAAAAAATAAATATGATGTCCCAGGGATGAAAATCCTTCAGTTTGCTTTCAGAAACGGGAATAAATCACATCCTCATAACTATCCTGAAAACTGTGTTGTTTATACGGGAACGCACGATAATGATACAACTGTAGGATGGTTTCATTCTCAATGGCGAGAAGGGAATACACAAACAAAAAATGAAATTAAAGATGAACGAAAGAAAGCATTGGAATATCTGAAAACTGACGGTAAAGAAATCCATTGGGACATGATAAAAACGGCATTGAGTTCAAAAGCAAACGCTGTTATCATCCCATTACAGGATATACTTGGGCTGGATTCATCAGCGCGAATGAATGTTCCCGGAACTGTTTCCGGAAACTGGCTATGGTGTTTTGACTGGAAGATGTTGACAGAAGAAAAGATACTCAGAATGAAACATTTGACAACAAAATTTGGTAGAAACCACATCTGATTTGGTTTAAAAATTATATTATGAATAACAAGAATTACAGTGTTGTATATTTTTCCGCTGAGATAGGAATATCGTCCAGCCTACCTACTTACAGCGGTGGTCTGGGTGTGCTGGCAGGTGATCATATTAAGGCATCAGCAGATGCGGGAGTAGATATGTGTGCTGTCACACTTCTTTATAAAGAAGGATATTTTAAACAGAGAATTAATGAATTGGGAGTTCAATCAGAAACATACCCTCGCTTTGACCCTAATCCTTTACTAATTCCCTTAAGAGAAAAATTTACTCTCCGATTAAGAGAAAGAGATGTTTGGATTCAACCCTATGAATACAGGTACTTAGGGCTGAATGGTCATGTAATCCCTATTTATTTCTTGGATACGGATTTAAAAGAGAATTTCCTTGATGACAGAGTCATAACTTTACGATTGTATTCCGGAAACAAGGATCATCGCATTTTACAGGAAGCCATTTTAGGATTTGGGGGAATTCGTTTGCT
>CAZBBE010000226.1:0-1983 GCA_964489755.1 uncultured bacterium
TTATACCGGCTGAACAGTCGTGATATATCTTTGATAGCTTCCCGCTTGCCTATGCCAATGTCGTTGGGACCCAAAAACAACGCATGACCTCCCATCCATTCAAATCCACTTTCGAAGGAAACCCGTGTTCTGGCTGACGGTTTTGCAAATATCATAACTAATGAGCAATCTTTAAACGGTTTATAATCATCCCGATTTCGGAATTTTTGTTTCAGTTCTTTAGCCAGATGGAGAATGGCGATAAGTTCTTCTTTTGAATAATCTGAAATGTGTAGAAAATGTTTTGGCATAGTTGATTCCTTTAATTCAGAATTAATTATATCCAGGTGAGCTACAAAATATACCTGCTCAAATCCTGATCCTTGGCAATATCTGCCAGTTTTTCTTTTACAATTTTTGGGGTTATTTCTATAGCGCCGTTGGCTGTTCTCCCTTTTACTTTTTCATACATATATTCATCTAGGAGTGTGGTCATAACGGTATGGAGCCGTCGGGCTCCAATATTCTCTGTTTTCGTGTTTACTTCCGTGGCAATTTCAGCAATTGACCTTATTGCTGTTTTTTTAAAAGTCAATGTCACTCCTTCTGCTTCCAGAAGCGCTTGATACTGCTTGATAAGAGCAGATTTCGGGTGTGTGAGGATTTTCACAAAATCCCGGGTCGTGAGCTTTTCCATCTCCACCCGGATAGGAAATCGTCCCTGCAGTTCGGGGATCATATCTGATGGAGTGGATATATGAAAAGCTCCAGCGGCAATAAACAAAACATGATCTGACTTTACCGAGCCGTATTTCGTACTAACTGTACTTCCTTCAATAATTGGAAGGAGGTCCCGCTGAACTCCTTCCCTACTCACATCCGGACCAGCGCTTCTTTCATTTCCACAAATTTTGTCAATTTCGTCTAAAAATACAATTCCGTTATTTTCAAGTCTGTCTTTTGCAATTCTGATTATTTCATCCCGATCTAACAGGTTTTGGGTCTCCATTTCAACCAATACTTCCCGGGCTTTTGATACCTTCATCCGCTTGTGTTTTTTATTCGTTGGTAAGACATTGGAAAGCATGTCCTTGATATTCGAGCCCATGTCGTCCAATCCAATGGGTCCGAACACCTGCATCATCGGTAGGTTTTCTTCCGGTATATCCAGCTCCACATAGCGATCTTTAAAATCCCCATTCTCTAATTTTTTTAAAAGTTTTTCACGATTTCGTTGATACCGTTTTTCTGCTTCTTCAGATTTTCGTCTTTCTGCAGCTACACTTTTACCGGGAAAAAGTAAGTCCACTAATCGTTTCTTTGCTAATTCTATCGCCTGATTAATTACTTTCTTCTCCTGTTCAATGCGGACCATGTTCACAGAGGTGTTCATCAAATCTCTGATAATAGATTCTACATCCCTTCCCACATATCCCACTTCAGTGAATTTGCTTGCTTCCACTTTCAGGAAAGGTGCATTCGCAAGGTTTGCCAAACGACGGGCAATTTCAGTTTTTCCTACACCCGTTGAACCGATGAGGATAATATTATTGGGTACAATTTCATCTTTCATTGCATTTGGCACCTGCTGTCTTCTCCACCTGTTTCTCATCGCAATGGCAACAGCCCGTTTGGCATTTTTCTGCCCCACAATGAACTTGTTCAGTTCCCGGACTATCTGTTTTGGGGTTTGGGTGATCATTCCGTCTCAATTACGGTTATAGAATCATTGGTATAAATACAAATTTCTGACGCAATTTTTAATGATTTTCCAACAACTATTTTCGCTCCCAGTTTTGTTGTTTGCATCAAGGCTTTTGCTGCTGCCTGAGCGTATCCTGCACCTGACCCTACCGCAATAATAGGACCATCTGGTTCTATGACATTTCCATCACCAGATAATATAAAACTGGAATGTTTATCCATAAGCGCTAGGAGAGCATCCAAATGACGCAAATATTTGTCTGTTCTCCATTCTTTTGCAAGTTCCACCACAGACCGTTT
>CAZBBE010000227.1:0-1982 GCA_964489755.1 uncultured bacterium
AACGCACGACCAACGGCTTAAAAGGCCGCTGCTCTACCAGCTGAGCTACGGGATCTAATTTCTGCTAAAATTCGGTGGAAAACTTAATGAATTGTTTCCCCTGTTAGAAATGTATTTCGACGGGTGTTTTATCACTCCGTTCCGTATAGCCTGTCTCCTGCATCTCCCAAACCCGGAACGATATATTTATCTCCATTCAGCCTCTCATCCAATGCCCCGGCGAATACTTTTACATCGGGATGAGCATTACAAAAAGCGTTTACTCCTTCCGTTGCTGCAATGAGGCAGAGAACCCGGATATCTTTTGCTCCCGAGTCCTTTAACTTTTGAACTGTGGCAGTGACAGTTCCGCCTGTAGCAAGCATTGGATCGATGACGAAGAAGAAATGGTCTTCTGAATTTGGTGGTATTTTAAAATAATAATCAGACGGCAAATAAGAAACATGATTCCGCTCCATGCCCACGTGACCGACTTTTGCTTTTGGAAAAAGAGATAATAATCCACCCACCATTCCAAGTCCGGCTCGAAGAATTGGTACAATGATGATGTTTCCCATTGGGATTTTCCCGGAATGGGTTTGGATGAGAGGTGTTTTAATTTTAACAGATTTCACCGGCAATTTTTTTGCGGATTCATAACCCAACAAAACAGAGACTTCCTTCACTAACTCCCTGATTTCTTTCGGTTGGGTTTTTTCATTCCTGATTTGTGTCAGTTTATGTTCAATAACCGGATGATTAATGATGTGGAAATTTTGTGGCAAGGTCATAGTGATCCTTGATTTAATTTAAATTTCCCTCAACACAGGTCGTATCAAATCCCCCCCGGGTGTTGTATATAGTAGTGATTCTCAACCTTTTTGTATTCAATGCTATTTTCAGGTCAAGGTAAATTCTTTTTGTCACTGCTTCCTGATAAATCCCCACATTCCGAAAACTGATGAAATAGTATTTGAGACTTTTTAACTCCACACATTTCCCTCCCTCCGGGTAATATTCAATCTTCACATAAGCAAGGTCAGGAAGCCCGCTGAAAGGACAAACAGTACTGAATTCGTTTGTTTCAGTTGTTATGAACTGATTGGGGCTGTCAAAATCAAATGTTTCCAGAAACCCGGGATTGATATGACTTTCATCCAGAAATTTAAATTGTTTTCCTTCTGCCTTTGGCATAGTTAATTATTTTTCATTTTCATATTGTTAATTTAGAATTGCTTTTTATAGCATTGGTGCAGTTCAGGAAATTAGTCATATTTTTCATTGGTAGAAAATTGCAATTATGACGAGCAAATTTCAAAATTCACTTAACAATTGAAACAACCTGTTTCAGTCTAAAAAAAATCTGGATTATGCTATTCAGATGCCTACATATATGAAAAATAATTATACATTAAAGTTGTACCCCAATCCCTGCCGTGCCTTTCAAGGCTGAAATATCCGCCATATCCGCTGAATGATTCACCATCTAAGTCACCTATTAAATTATTATTAAATTGGATTCCCTGAATTTCAGTTTCAGAAGTTAAAGTGGTATCATTTGGTTCTTTTGTGTGTGTGGAAAATAATTACCAATAGTGGAATTAATAAAATTTATTTTGGTGAATTCTACCGTGATAAGCGCACTCGCTGAAAAGTTAGACATTCAACTGTCGGACTTATCGAAATAAATAAATTTCATTTTTAGATCTGTAACCAATAGTTGAATTTTATAAATAAGGAATTTGCTGTGTTTTTATTCCAGTTGTCATCGCTGGCATTATAATAATTATCGTTATGGAGGTTATAGACAAAAAATAGAGTGCTCCCCGGACGGTATTCCCAGCGCACTACAAACGTACCTACAATATTATTTATTTTGAAATCTGGGTCACTGCTATAGTCATATGGTTCCAAGTTTCTGGTTTTTTCGGCCATCAATTTGTAAAAAGTTTTATAATCCATATCAACAGTAAACGGCTGAAGAAACGCTTCAAATGTCAAAT
>CAZBBE010000228.1:0-1977 GCA_964489755.1 uncultured bacterium
ACCAAGAAGATGGTACTACTAAAATAGATTTACCCTTTTCACAACATCAAGCCCCGGTCACCCGGGGTTTTTTGTTTATGGGAGGATGAGTAGATTTATGTAATATATTTTGGGGCAATGATGAGAGCATTATTAATTATTTCTATATTATTTAAATTTCTTTTTGCCCAAGAAACAATAATAAAACAATCTACGATATCTTCAGGCGCTATCAATGTTTCAGGACAAAGTACCAATTTGATGGGTACAGTTGGTCAAACATTTAGTGGCAAGTTAAATTCTGATAACACATATCTATCCACTGGCATATGGGGCTCAATATCATATGCCGTGCTTCATATTGATGAACAATTACCGATAGAATTTTCTATATCCAAGGCTTACCCTAATCCATTTAACCCAACAGTTAATATTGATATTGCAATTCCGGAAAAAGCGATAGTTAAAATCAAAATATATGATTTATTAGGTAAACTTGTCTTCAGCTACAATCAAGACTTTTCCAATTCCGGTAAATATAGTTTCCAATGGCATGGGATGAATAATTATAACCAACCCATTTCCAGCGGCATATATATGGTTAGCATTGAACATCAAACGAAGATTTATAATCAAAAAATAACCTATCTGAAATAAGGGATTAAAATGAAAAGTATAAAACTATTATCCATCCTCTTAGCATCGGTAATTATTGCACAACCAAATGCATCCGTACCAAGTGTTATGTCTTTCCAAGGAATGCTTACTAATGTAGACGGTAGTTCATACGAAGATGGTGAATATGAATTAATATTTCGTCTTATCCGGTTTCAACAGGGTGGGAATGAATATGTTATGTGGGAAGAAACACAAACTGTTAATGTAAGTAATGGAGTTTTTTCAGCCATCCTTGGCAGCATTACAGAATTTCCCAGCAATGTACCGGGTAATGCAATGCTGGAAATACAGGTGGGAGATGAAGTACTAACACCTAGGCAACCATTAACCTCAGTTCCTTTTTCATTTCGCTCAAATCGTGCTCAGATTACAGAACATGCAGTGGGAGCTGATACTGCTCAATTTGCATATCATTCAGATCATGCAACACATGCCGATTCATCTATGTTTACCGTACAATCTCAACATGCAGTTTACGCTGATACAGCTAGTTTTGTATTAAATGATGGTGGTATGACAAACATTACTGACCTTTCTGATGCTTTAGTTGAAGATAATTCGATTTATATTGGAAATGACCCATCATCTACTACCAATGAAGCTGAACAAAATGTTTCGGTGGGAATCAACGCCTTAAGTGTCGTCACCACTGGCGATAAAAATACATCAGTAGGATATATAAATTTACAGAGTAATACCACGGGGTCAAAAAATACTTCTATCGGGAATCGGAGTTTAAAATCAAACATTTCGGGAGAGAATAACACTGCCGTTGGAAATGAAAGTTTGGTAAACAACAGTACTGGAAGTAATAATACTGCAAATGGCAGTCTGAGTATGTATTATAACACCACTGGATTAGACAACACTGCAATAGGCGAGTCTTCACTTGCTTATAATACTACTGGTAATTATAATACTGCAATTGGGAATAGATCTTTAAAAGTCAATAATGGTGATGCGAATGTTGCCGTGGGTCTCGATGCTTTATTTAATAACACTACTGGTAACCATAATACAGCTCTGGGCATTGGCGCAGGTACGATAATCACAATAGGAAATAATAACCTTGTATTAGGTTCCGATGCCGCCACCAGTGCAGAAGGTGCTGAAAATCAAATTGTAATTGGATACAATGCTACGGGTCATGGTAATCATATTACAGTGATCGGGAATTCAGACATGACTGCAATACATCCTCCAAACGATGATGTTATGGATTTAGGAAGCAGTAACTATGAGTTCAAAGATCTATATGTAGATGGGAAAGCCTACGTGGATACTCTTGAATTGAATGGCGTTATTCTAACAGCTTCATCT
>CAZBBE010000229.1:0-1973 GCA_964489755.1 uncultured bacterium
CCGGGAAAAAAACAGCGGAATTTATTGATAATATTCTTACACGAGTTACCTTGCCCGGTTCAATATTTTTAGCTTTTATCGCTATTTTTCCATATATCATTATGAATGCCATGGATGTTGGTTATGATCTCGCTTCTTTTTTTGGAGGGACGAGTTTATTGATTATAGTTGGTGTAGCATTGGATACATTACAACAGATTGAATCCCATCTAATGATGAGGCATTATGATGGATTTTTAGCGAAAGGAAGAATTCGTGGAAGGAGGCGCTCGTAATGGTCCGGATTAGAACCAATCGAGAAATTCAACTGATTACTGAAAGTTGTCAAATTGTGGCAGATACACTTGAAAAATTATCAGCAGAGATGATACCCGGAAAATCCATTCTTGAACTAGACCGAATAGCTGAGGAATATATTCGGAGCCAAAATGCTAGACCTGCATTTAAAGGATATAGAGGATATCCATCTACACTTTGTGTATCTGTGGATGATGAGGTAGTTCATGGGATTCCTAATGAAAGGTTTTTGAAGGAAGGACAAATTGTAGGCGTAGATTGCGGCGCCGAAAAAATGGGATATTATGGAGATCATGCACGGACTTTTGCTATTGGTGAAGTTTCAGAAGAAAAGAAAAAATTAATGGAAGTGACCCACGAATCTCTCATGAGAGGAATTCAATCTGCCCAGGTTGGAAATCATGTCTCTGACATTGGTTACACAATTCAATCTTATGTTGAATCCTTCGGATATTCTGTAGTTAGGGAACTGGTGGGGCATGGTATTGGCACTCAATTACATGAAGACCCACAGATTCCTAATTATGGTGTTCCTAGACAGGGTCACAAACTTCAGGAAGGAATGTGTATCGCAATTGAACCAATGATTAATTTGGGTGTTAAAGAAATTATTACTGATAAAGATGGTTGGACAATTCGCACAGCTGATGGAAAATCAAGTGCACATTTTGAACATACTATTACAATTACATCAGGAAAAGCTGTCATTTTGAGTGAGAGTTCAAAGAAGGTCGGATTAAACTTAATCAATCAATAGGAGATCATTGTGAAAGTAAGACCCTCAGTCAAGAAATTATGCTCAAAATGTAAAATCATTAAACGGAAGGGTGTAGTTATGGTTATCTGTGAAATCCCAAAACACAAACAACGTCAAGGATAGAAAAAGTTATGGCACGAATAGCAGGGGTCGACATTCCAAGAAATAAAAAAGTTGCATACTCATTAAGATATGTGTACGGAATTGGATATTCACAAGCTATAAATATTTGTGATAAAGCCGGAGTCAAACTTGATACACGGGTACAAGATTTAAAGGAAAAAGAGGTTATGGCTGTTCGAAAAGCCATAACAGATTTGGAAATCAAAGTAGAAGGTGAACTTCGTTCCGAAGTAGCGATGAATGTTAAAAGATTGAAGGATATTGGTACTTATAGAGGATTGAGGCATCGACGTGGTTTACCTGTAAATGGTCAAAGAACAAAGACAAACGCCCGAACTCGTAAAGGGAAGAAAAAGACGGTGGGAATGGGTAAAAAAACAGTGAAAGCAGAATAATTCAATGGCAAAAAACAGTAATATAAAAAGAAAGAAGAAAAAGAAATCTATAACTGATCCAGCTGGTGTTGCTCATATAAAGGCAACATTCAATAACACCCATATTACTGTGACAGATAAATTGGGTAACGTACTGGTGTGGGAAAAAGCAGGAACTTCAGGGTTTAAGGGATCTCGAAAAAGCACTGCATTTGCTGCCACATTGGCTGCAGAAAAAGTAGCGAATGAAGCCATTAATCTGGGGTTAACATCTGTTGCTGTACGGGTAAAAGGACCAGGTTCAGGAAGGGAATCATCCATACGGGCATTAGCAGTTGCCGGATTACAAATAACATCTATTAGGGACGTTACACCTTTACCTCACAATGGATGTCGTCCACCTAAAAGACGCCGTGTTTAAT
>CAZBBE010000230.1:0-1948 GCA_964489755.1 uncultured bacterium
CCCATCACCATCTATATCCAATACCGCAGGAGATGACTCCACCTGGTTGATGGTTAAGAGAGGCCAGTCTTTCTGAAAAAAACTCACATCTAAAGCCAATTCATAATCTCTGGAAAATTCTCCGGGATTTCCATAAATATCCACATAATCAGCGGTGATGGAAAAAGTAAATGGAACCACACCTAAAGAAATTGCCATATCAAAATCCATATCAATTTCAAACGATACTCCATCCTGGTTATCTATGGTACCTTCAACCTGAATATTTTCCTGATAAATCGTAACAAACGGATTCTCAGTTGTGAGGTTTCCTACAACATTATCAGCCTCAATCAAGAGGCTTTCATTATTGATTGATAAGAGTACAGTTACAGATTCACCGGGGTTCACAATTCCATCTTCATCATTATCAGCAATGATTCCATCAAAATCACAATTCAGGGAAAACATATTGTCCAGTGAAATTCCCATCATTGATCCTTGAAGAATCTGGTCCGTATTCCAGGATTGAACTAAAACGACAGATTGAAGGGATTGAATATCCCAGTCAGGATCAAAGGATACAGAATTTTCAAATTGACCGTTATCACCGGTGTTGTATAGGTTAAAAGACGTATCATCATAACTAACTACGGAGGCAAAATAATCTTCATCCTGATGGCGAATTAATATAAATAACACCTTATTTTGCACCGTTGAAACATTTCCTATTACCGTTATATCAGCCAGTGTGACCAAATCACCACCAATTATGGTAGTTGACAAATCAATATCCAGAGGACTATCATCATTGATAAGCTGATTATACCTATTCAAGTATGTTGGATACATATTTCCACCTCCACCTATACTTGTGAGGGTACCACCAAACTCAACATGCGGAATTCCAGATACACCATACTGGCTCGCCCGCATGTTATAACTTGGGCTTTCATATTCGCCGTTTCCCTGCCAAATCAAGGGAATGACATAGGGGTGGTTGTTGTATAATTCTTGAACGCCGGCACGGGCGTCAGGGCAGTAGGGTCACCAAGTTTCAGTAAAAACTTCTACGGTAACCCAATACTGGGTTGCAAAAATACCGGTTAAAAATAAAAATATAGTTAAAATCCTTATAAGTGAATGTTTAATCATAGTTTTGATTTCCTTTTTATTAAATATACAGTAGGGCAAGTTACCTTTGTTCAATTAAATTTTCAATAACTGATAATATTTAAATTTTGTGTTATTAATTCCTGTATTGATTGGACAATTAATATTCTAATTTTATTCCTTTACTAGCTACTTCAACAGCACCATCTTCTTAGTTTGTAAAAACTCTCCAGCACGAATCTGGTAGAAATATATTCCTGCACTTACAGGCATGCCAATTCTGTCTGTGGAGTTCCACAGAACTGAATGGTGTCCTGCACTCTGATCTATGTTAATTATCTGGTTTATCTCTCTTCCGTTAAGGTCATATATTGTAAGTGTTACATGATTTTCATTTGGAAGACCATATGTAAGTGTTGTGACCGGGTTGAATGGGTTGGGAAAGTTCTGATGCAGGGTAAAAGATGCAGGCACTACTGCCTCCAGTTCTAATGTGAACCTTCCTGCTGACGGAACTGTGATCTCTCCTGATGATTCCAGGATGTAGTCTTTACCATTTTCTGAGGTAAGTACCCAATTCATATGCTCACCAGCGTACAAAACCACATCATAGCTGATAATTAGGCTTTGATAAGGGCTCATTACCTCTATTTTGACTTTTCCCTTTGTTACCCTGGTGTCACCCTTAAAACGTACATCAAAGGCTCCTGAGGGAGGTTTTGGAGGCAAACTGTAACTGAGTCTTTCTCTATCCGAAAGTTCTAAACCAAAGTACAATTCCATACCATTAATTCTGAGAGTGTTAGCTTTACCCTTAAGACTGTGGTCTTGTGATACAATCCTTGCAGTTATGTCA
>CAZBBE010000231.1:0-1945 GCA_964489755.1 uncultured bacterium
TTTATCTCGTGTACGCCTGGAAGGACTCGAACCTTCAACCAATGGCTTAAGAGGCCACTGCTCTACCAATTGAGCTACAGGCGCAAAAGGTGTATGAATATAATTATTCACGTCAAAAATTACATAATTTATTTAAATAAATTCACGAATGATAGATATCTCCAAAATAAAAAAGTCGAGTCATTTAACATTTGGGAAAAAATCTGGATTGAGAGTTTACCCCTGGAAAAATTGTGAACTGAAAAAGATACTGTTAACAAATCTCTCTCCATCTGAATCAAAAATCGCCATTTTATCCTTTGCAGGATGTCTTTGGAATTAATACAATAAAAACCTTCACAATAAAATTTAACATCAGTAAATATTATAGATTTTTATAACTAAAGGTTTTATTAAATGCTGTTGATTTTTTATTATTGATTTCCAGCAATGGATAGATAAAATAATTAATTGGTCCATTGTCGTATTTTTCCAAAACAAAATCACGCCCTACCATCATATTTACACGATTGTAATCAACGGTTCCGAAATAATAATCTGTTTTTGTGGAATCCTTGTCTGCTTCTGAAATGTCAATAGGAAACCAACCCTTTCCCTTTTCGTAGTAATCTGCCCAGCAATGGTAACCAGAGACGATCCCTTCAACTTCAGATGGTATAGAAAATCCCATAAGAAACCGAACCGGAATTCCGAGTGTCCGCCCCAATGACATGAAGTATGAATGATAATCGGTACAGTTGCCTACTCCAATATCACATGCATAAAGAGAGTTACCCTTACCAAATGTATAATCACTATTTTCTCTTTCGGCTTCTTGATAAAATTTAACCACATCATCCCGGGAGACTCCTTTCATTCCATAAATTTCACCTGACTTTAGCCACGGTTCGTTGTAATAATGATCCTCGACACTCTTCGGTTTTGAGTAGTGCATATTCGAAAGGACATGTTCATAAATTCCTTTTACCTCGTATTTGGATAAATGATTATCATGAATAATAGATGAAAAAATATTTCCTACAGGAACAGTACTGTATGAACCAAGATACAAATCAGGATTTACATTATTATAAGAAACTCGGCCATGTTCCTTTCTTGAAACATCAAATATCATGGATATGTTTATAGGTTTTGTTGTTCCATTTTTATCAATTACATAGAGATATTTATTCCCGTGGGAATTTTCATTTTTTATACTATAGGATAAACCATTTGTATTAAATGTTAGATTTGAAATGGTTTGGACTTCATTACTTTGCGGTATAGGAATCCATAGCTCAAGTTTTTCTCCATATGTTGGTTCAAGAGCTACTTCATATTTAAATTGAAAAGAACGTGTATAATTGGAATGTTGACTCCTAATTGAGCAAGCAGAAATCAGAAGGACTGAAATGAGCAAACTATTCTTCATTTGTGCTCCATTATATTTTTATGTTGGGATGTAAAAGGATGTACAGCTCTAATTGTGGAGCTAAGAGTTAAAGGAGGCTTATTTCTGAAAAGCACCGATGCAGGAAAGAAATTCTCATTGGCAGTATGATAATCTTGTTATCAACATCATATTAATTTAGACTATATTTTCTTAAGGGTTTAAAAGGTTTTTCAATATTCGCGCTGTGATAAAGATTACTACTGAAAAACAGTACTACAAAATGAATTACTGATATTTGTAGAAAACTGATAAGGTTAATGTCTCCAAAAATTTGTGAAAAATTCAATCTAAACATTTGATTTTTAAACGCAGGACACGTATCTTTCATCTGCAATTGGTTTTGAAAGTTAAATAATTCGACACAAATCGGTTGGCAAGTAGTTTCCTGCATTTAATAATTGCAGGTAGAATTAAAGGCTCCAGGTTGGCGTTTGGAGCCTTTATTTATTTTAAGTAAATTTATTCGTTTTTTGAAAATGGGGGCGACCGGTTTCGACGGGATATGAGATAGGT
>CAZBBE010000232.1:0-1919 GCA_964489755.1 uncultured bacterium
TAATGGTATTATTTTACTGTATTCCATATCTCATCCATCTCTTCCAAATTAGAATCCTCCACTTCCTTTCCTCGATTTTTTAATTCAGTTTCCACATCTTTAAATCGTGTTACGAATTTCCGGTTTGTTTTTCTTAAAGCAGATTCTGCAGAAATATTCAGAAACCTTGCCAAGTTCACTATAGAAAATATTACATCACCAATTTCTTCTTCAATGTGGGATTTGTTTCCGTTTGAGTGTGCTTCCTTTAATTCTTGAATTTCTTCATGTATCTTGTCCCATACCTGACCAATATTTTCCCAGTCAAAGCCCGTATAGCTTGCTTTTTCTTGAAGGCGTTGAGCTCTGGTTAATGCCGGAAGCGTCTCGGGAACACCATCCAGTCTGGACTTTCGTTTTTTCTCTTTATGCTTGGCGGACTCCCAGTTCTGTTTGGCATGAAACGCTGCGTCCGCTTTCTTGTCCCCAAACACATGGGGGTGACGGCGAACCAGTTTTTCATTCACATGATTCAATGAATCTTCAATTGTGAACTCACTGTTTTTATGAGCGATATCTGCCTGAAAAACAACATGAAGCAGGACATCACCTAATTCTTCTTTTAACGAGTTCATATCTCCAGCTTCCACTCCTTCGATTACTTCATAAGCTTCTTCAAGAAAATAGGGGAGGAGCGATTTATGGGTCTGCTCTTTATCCCAAGGACATCCATCCGGACCTCTTAACTGACTGACAATATTTAATAATTTAGTGAATGATTTTTCTGTTTTTTCTTTATTCATTTATCATTTCTTTTGTGGAATTTAAAATGTTGTTCCAAATTGTAGTTTCAAGATATCGGTCTTCTAGGTGTGTCATTTCATTCTTTGAACCTGAAGTGTCATCTGTATATCCAATCAGATGAAGTGATCCATGAATAATCAGTCTGGCGATTTCTTTTTCAAAAGGTACATCAAATTTTAAGGCATTTTCTTTTGCTCTTGGAAGGCTTATATAAATTTCCCCTTCAATCTGTTGTTCTGATTCATCATTCAAGCGAAATGTGATTACATCAGTTAGGTGATTTTTCCCAAAATACTTTTTTTTTAACTGTGCTAATAATTCGTCTTTCACAAAAATAAGTGTAATATCTGCATCAGTAATCTCTTGATCAGTAAACACGTTTTTCAGAATAGCAGAACAAATATCTTTTACAGGAGAAATAAGTTCAGGATCTGTTTCAATTTGTAATTGAATCACAATTGCTGGGATTTTTCACTTTTTTCTTTTTCAGAATCAGGATATTCTATTCTAATATGATAAATCCCTCTCAAAACCGGAAGTATCCCAGTATTGCCGTCCACCGTTCCTTTTATTTTCTTCAATTCATCCAGTGTCAAAGGACATTTATCCAACTGACCTTCATCAATACGGTATTTTATTATTTTATTAATCATGGCTTCAATTTTTATGATATCCGGGTTTTTCAATGATCTTACTGCTGCTTCTATTGCTTCACAAAGCATAAGGATTCCTGTCTCTTTAGTATTGGGTTTAGGTCCTGGATATTGGAACGCTTTTTTGTCAACTTTTACCGGATCCTCGGCATTTTCTAAAGCCTTCCTGTAAAAATATTCTACTCGTGTTGTCCCATGATGCATAGGAATAAAATCTCTCACAATTTTTGGGACTTTATATTCACGTGCCAATTCTAATCCTTCCTTTACATGGTTTTTGATAGTTTTTGCGCTCATTACATAAGTAAGGGTATCGTGTTTGTTTTCCCCAGTGAATTGATTTTCAATAAAATATTCAGGGCGCACCATTTTGCCCACGTCATGATAATAAGCTCCTACCCTGCACAGTAGTGAGTGGGCTCCGATGGCATTTGCACATGCTTCAGCCAAATTCCCAACGACAATGCTGTGATTAAACGTTCC
>CAZBBE010000233.1:0-1916 GCA_964489755.1 uncultured bacterium
GCATTGATCATTTTATATCCGATGGTTTCATCTTTTGACCAAGAGGGCACAAGCCCCCATTTCATTAATTTTACAATTCTCTGTTTTTCCTGAATGATTACTGGAGATTTTTGTCCCGGTGCAATATTATAACTGGGAGAATAATTTTCAGGGTGTTCCCATTCATCAATGGCTAAATCCTCAATGATAAATTTCATGTCTTTTGTGAGTGTTTTTCTTCCGCACATGGTTCTTCTTTTTCTCGCTCAGAATCTGTTTTAATTAAAAAGAGAGAAATAAAATTAACGGTAAAATTTAAACTATTTAAAAGGACTTCAGGGGTATGTTTTTTCTTAATCATTCAGTGTTTCCAGCTTAATTTTTGGGATAACGATTAACTGTATAAATTTATTATTTAAATTAATTTTCTATAAAATTCTTTATCTTATTAAAGGGCTTGTTAATGAACATCACTTATAAATTAGTGTTTTTATTTTCCATTTCAACCGTTTGGTCACAAACATGGCAGTGGACAGGAAGAACACACGGTGAATTAGACTGGACAACGATTGAGACAGAACATTTCCGAATTCACCATCACCAGGGTATTGAAAACATAGCAAAAGAAGGTGCATCCATGGCGGAACAGATAAGACCCACACTGCTCCATCAAATGGACCTGGAAGATATCCCTGTTATTGATATCATATTTACTACCGAGGATGAGATCATGAATGGCTTTGCTATGTGGACCTACACCACTTTTATATGGGTGGACCAGAATGATGCCGCCATCTGGTTGGAAGACGAAAAGTGGCTGTATCAAGTCTTGGCACACGAACTACAGCACATCGTTTTTTTCCACAGAGTGAAAAACTGGCTCCCGGAACCATGGTCATATTTATTATCCCAGACTCCCGGTTGGGTGGTGGAGGGATTGGCAGAGTATGAAACAGAACGTTGGCGTCCGTACCGTGCTGATATCAGTCATAAATTTCATGTTTTAAAAAACAAAACGGGTGAAATGGACCCCCACCATGATGGATACTCCAAGCTATTATATTGGTCCGACAGATTCGGTGATTCCACCATTGTAAAAACACTTTCTGAACGAAATAAATTTGGTTTGTTCAGATTTAAGGATGCCTTTAAAAAATATACGGGAATTTCTGTAGGTCAATTTAATGAGGACTGGCGGCGACACATGAATACTTATTATTATGGGTATCGAGCCCAAAAAGAAGCCATAGAAGAAATCGGAAAAGTGGTTACACTGCCCATAAACAAGATAAACGGATTTTCATTTTACAGTGACAGCTCACGAATTGCTATTTGCGGACGGGATGATGAAGGCCAGAGGGACCTGTCATTATATGTGGTTCAGCGGGACACTGCCAAAGAACATGAAGTGAAAGAGGAGCGTAAAAAAGAGGAAGAAAAGTCTGATTCACAAAATGATAAAAAACCCGGGTTTTTTGCAAGTTTATTTGGTAAAAACAAACAAGAAGACGAAAAAAAGAAAAAACAGAAACCAATAATAATCTGGGAAAAGAAAGAAATTGATTATGGGTCATTTCATAGGGTAATGGAGTGGTCTCCTGATGGACGAAAACTGGCTTATGCTAAATTCCATTTCGGGAATCATCAATCCATGGTCAATGACATAAAAGTTTATGATATTGATATTAAAAAATCGGTTTGGCTGACAGAATCATTGAGGGCATCCCATCCAGATTGGTCACCAGACGGAAAGCAAATTGTGTTTGTAGCACACAAAAACAGCGTAGCAAATCTCTATACCATGAATGCTGACGGTTCAGATAAAAAGCAGGTCACGAACCACACTTATGATACGCAGATTGTAAACCCTCATTATTCTCCCGACGGAAAATCCATCATTTTTTCAATGGCAGACAAAGATGCAAATCTTGACCTGT
>CAZBBE010000234.1:0-1916 GCA_964489755.1 uncultured bacterium
TGAAATTGTTAATGAGGAATATTATGACACCACATCAGTGGGGATCTATTTTGTCCGTAAATCACAACAGGTTTTTTCAGACAGCGTGATGGTCCCCGCCAAAAATATGCGGGGCTCTATCAATAGTGACGGAACGGTTCAGTGCTATACGGAACCACCGGGCAGTGTGACCTCTATTGATGAGTGTCCTGCCGCAGATACAACCTTTAATGATTGTTTTAAAATTATCCGCAGTGTCAATATGACTATGATTGGAAGCGGTGTAGAATGGGAAGAAGAGAACACTACATGGCTGGTAAAAAATTACGGGGTTGTCAAAACGGAGTTAAAGGTCCGGTGGGGAGAGTCAATCTGGTTTGATTCGGATGATGAAATCTGGGCAGGCTACTCTCGGTGGGAAATGGGTCAATATTCATCTGAGCCGGGAGATATAGGACTATTATCAAAAATGTTAAATCCTGTTCGATCGGTCAGTTTACATTCATTAGATGATGTGGATGAATTGAATAATGATCCATACCAGATTCACCGCACACTGGGTCTCCATCGAATTCAATTTTCTCTGGATAATTAATTTGAGTCTCAAATGAAAAAATATTATCTTATAATACACTTTTTGTTCTTGGTTGTGACGCAGACCATCTTTGCAGGAACGGACGGAACCATTAGAGGGAGAATAACCGATGTGGATCAAAACTCACTCCCCGGTGCACAGGTTTATATCCCTGAATTGGAAAAGGGTGCCATTGCAGATATTGACGGGAATTACATCATTTTAAATGTAGGGGTGGGGACATATGTTGTCTCCGTAAATATGATGGGCTACAGGAATGAAACCCGGAAAAATGTAAAAGTAATTATGGACCAAACCGTCTGGCTTAATTTCTCACTTCCTGTTGAAGCTTACGAGGGGGAGGAAGTGGAAGTGATTGGTGAACGACCCCTGGTGGAAAAGGGAACAACCTCAAAGAAGATAACCATAGACAAAGAAGCGGTAGAAGCGTTACCCATTCGTGATATGACTGAACTATATTCCCTTCAATCGGGTGTGGTTCAGGTTATAGGTCAGCAGGAGGGTGCCATTAAAGATCATGAAGAAAGGGGTCTACAGGAAATCCATGTGCGGGGGGGTCGGTCCGGTGAAATTGCCTACATGATAGATGGAATGTATATACGAAACCCAATTTATGGGGGCATAGGAACAGGGACAAGGCTGAATCTTTTTGCTATCAAGGAATTTGACTGGCAGCCCGGCGGGTTTAATGCAGAATATGGTGATGCTATGTCAGCAGTATCTAATATGCATACTAACTCTGGCAAGAAGAAATTTTCTTATGGGTTTAAATATTCCACCAGTTTGGTTGGTGCCTCAATGGGGAATGAATATGATGAGATGAGAGGCTATAATGACTATAATCTTGGCTTTGGCGGGCAATTCCCTGGATTTTTAAATAAATTTTATTACTGGTTTTCCGGTCAGTATACAACCTATGAAAATTATCGTGTTTACAATTTTGACGATAATATTTATGTTGATGACCCAAATGATCCCTTTAATGAGGCAAACAGGGAGAGATTGGTCCAGCCCTGGGACAGAGAGGCCGGCTGGCGAGGTTTTGGAAATGAAGAAACCTGGGACGTATTCGGAAAACTAACATATAAGTTTTCAAACAGGTTAAGATTTAATGCTTCCTATTGGCAGGTGGCCGCCCAGAGAAAGGGATTCAGTCAACGCTATCTTTATTGGGATGACGGCCAGAATGAACTCTTTCGGGATACATACCGTTATGCTGGGGAAATGAATCATTCTCTCACAAGTAAAACATTTTACACATTACGTGTTTCTAAATTTGTTCAGAATCAGTTTCAGGGGGTCCGCTGGAGGGACAGCGATAGTGACGGATACCCAGACTGGT
>CAZBBE010000235.1:0-1909 GCA_964489755.1 uncultured bacterium
GCGGCGACATCCGCTTTTAAGTGTTTTATTAATATTTCCATTTACTCTAATGTGCGTTGTTGCGGTGTTTTCAATTATTGTAAATGTGATTTTGCCCGGTCTATTGGCCCTGTGGTTAGCTGGTTTGGTTTATTCTTCTATAGTCGGACAGGACTGGAGACAAAGCTTCAACGAGCCTTTTTCGTTTATTCGCACCCGATATTATTCTGTATAACAATTACGGGCGAACACTGCAACGCCTGCATAATGCCACAGGGGCGCAATAAGACCGATGGCTTCAGAGACAATTTCATCTATGCCTGTGTCACTTAAAAAGCGTTCTGGGCCAACAGTATGAACCAATACCTGTTTCAGATTTGGTATTGGGTTATAAATGTGACCCATATCTGGAAAAGTCGGTAATTCTTTGTGGGGTGTTCTACCAATAAGAAAATTTGTCCCTGATCTGTTGATATGTTCCATAATGCATACATCTGTGTCCGTGTTTTTTAATCTGTCAATAATAAGTATGGAATCCAGGTCATACATTTCTTTCAAACCAAAAAAGAATTTTGGATTAAGGCTCTCCTCCGAAAATGTGATCGGGACAACGTGTCGTCCATCAGCTGTTTGGAAAATGTTATGATTAAAAGCTGTTTCTTTATCTAAGAATATTTTAGGGGAATGGGTGCTATATTCTGTTTTATTCATGGGAACCATAATTATGACTGACTTAATTTAAACTTCTATGAAGTTTATTATTCCTTTCCTTTTATTCGTGCTTTCTCTAAGAGGTCAATGAGCGCTTTGAAGCAATCCGTCTTTGCCGGTCGGCAATTCTGACAGAGGAGTGGGTCTTTGGGCTGGACAAGTCATGTTTGGCCTGGATAATGTGAATCAATATATTGACTGGTGGCATGAGGCGCTTCCAGGTTCAGGCGAAGGTTTCGACCATGAGGGAACTTTGACATCCGTCATTTTATCACCTACCCTAACTATTGGCCTTTCCAATTACTGGAATTTTACCCTTGGTCAGTCAATAGGAAATCGAATCATGACCTGGGATGGTGACACCACCACCATTCATCACCGAGACGAAGGAACTAATTCCAGTTTTAAAAACGCCGAAGGCGGGATGATGGGTGATACACGATTTATGTTACGTTATCTTGTTTTTAATGATGGTCAGGGTGCAGGAAAGAGATGGTTTCTCGGAAGCGGATTAGTTATTCCTTCAAAAAACACCCTTACATCTGACCCTTTCTTTCTAGGCGGTGAAGAAAAAACCGATCACCGTCATTTCAGTATGAGTGATGGTGTATATAAGGGTCTTCTGGAAATGCAGTATTTTAAAAAACAAATGATTAACCCTGTATTTATGGGTGGTACAATAATGGCGGAATTACCTATAAATGAAAATAATTATGGGTATAAGGCATCTCAATTATATGATCTTTCTTTAACTGTCTTTTCAAAACTAATCCCTGCCATAAGCGGGTCCTTGGGTGGAAGTCTGATCGCTCGGCATACCACTGAAGCGTATTGGAGCGGTGTTCCTGCACCAAATTCCCGGGCAACAGTTATAACAATTGGATGGGGTGTTTTGTGGAACACGAAAATTGGAGGGGTAAGCCTGAACATTCAAAAACCGTTTTTTGTAAGCGGTGCTTTTTCTGGAATCGAGGGTGAGGTAGACCAGCGGGTGGACGCCTGGCAGATCTCATTAAGCTATCGGCGCCTTCTAAGTATTATGATTCCTGGGCTAGGTCCCTTGAAAGATGTATAAAATATCCTTTCTTACTTAGGTGTCTCTTTTTCCAAATAGTTTAGTTCCTAGCCTGATCATAGTTGAACCTTCTTCTACGGCTATTTCATAATCTCCGCTCATGCCCATAGAAAGTTCTGTCATCTGCTCCGTTTTTAAAGAGTG
>CAZBBE010000236.1:0-1908 GCA_964489755.1 uncultured bacterium
GCAGGAATACCGTATTATGTCATGGAATATGTTCCAAAAACATTAGGACATTGGACCAGTCTGGTAAATGATGAAACGGATGAGGCACTGGAAACCCGTTCTGAGTCTTTTTCTCATCAAGAGTCCATTGACATCATTTTAGGAATCTGCAAAGGTCTTGAAATCATGCATAATGAGGGAATTTGCCATTACAGGATTTCTCCAAATAATGTATTAATAACACAGGAAGGCATACCAAAACTGGTGAGCTTTGGGATTGAAACGGGAATGCGCCCTGAGCTTGCATCAAAAATTCAGCTGAAATATGTAGGGATTTATTCGGCTCCGGAGCAAATCAGGGGAGATCATGATTCCATAGGGCCAAAAAGCGACATGTACACCATCGGATTATTATTTTTTCAGTTATTGACCGGAAAACTGCCAACCGGAATTATACAGAAAGACTATTACAGGTCATTCGGTATCGAGAGCGCAGTTCAATCCTTTTTAGAAGAAGTACTGCATGAAAACCCCGGGAAAAGACCTGATCAACTAACTGATATGATTCAAAACCTGGAGAACCTCATTTCATTCCCAAAAACAGATAAATCATTCAAAAGAAAAAATATAATTTCCATCGCTGTAGCTGTTATTTTCTTGGGTGCTTTTTACGGGATTTTATCAAAAGAGGATTCCGTTGCTAAGCACATTTTAGTTCACACTCATTTTACTCCTATGATCCCGGCATCAATTTATGAGAATTTAGAACCACTTGGACAATTTATCTTCTGGACAAATATTGAAAATAATTCATCAAAAGAAATCCAGGTTGAGCTTCAAGCTAAGTTTAAGGGTCTCCCGAATGATTGGGACCAGCTGGCTGTATCAATTCCAGCAAATTCAGACACTATGATAGGGTTAAATCCATTTATGAATATTCTGGAAGAGCAACATGATTTGAGAACAAACCGAAACTATTATATTGATTGGAAAGTGTGGGAAAAAAAGACCGGAACCAAAGATGAAATAAAACCAACTCATTTAATATCTGAGGGATCCGAACGAATTGTGATGCTGGCATTAGGATCAATTGATTGGGAAATACTACAGGATGTTTATTCCGTTACCGAAGAACGGTTCAGCCCATTCAGCTTAATTGCAAGTTGGATTATACCAAAAGATGCACGTGATATCATTACGAAAACCAATACCCTTTTCAACTCCCCTGTGGCTGGATACCAAAAATCATTGTTTGAATCTTACACTCAAATAAAAGGCTTGGATTATCGTGGAATAATCCGCCATCAAACAGAGCAAATATTTCGTGTGCTTAAAAATGAATATCAAATTATTTATGATGGTGGCGGCATTGGTCAAACCATTAATTTTCCTCAAGAAACACTCAAATATAAAAGTGCAAACTGCATTGAGTTGTCAGTGCTATTTTCCAGTATTTTGCTGGAAGCCGGCATTGAACCTGTAATTGTCATCATTCCCGACCATGCATTCATTGGCTGGCAAATTTGGGACCACCTTCATGAATATGATTTTCTGGAAACAACCGTCATTGGTGAAAAAGGGAGATCATTCACTGATGCCCTACAAACCGGTAATAAACTAGCGGTAGATTTTGGATTGGAAAAATTTACCAACGGTAATTTTAGATCTAATCCATTTGATTCCAGAGGAATATATCAAAAATCTCCCAGGGTCGAAGTACTCCATATTTCTTCCTTAAGGAATTACAGAGATGAAAAAGGAAGGCAGGTATATACGGCAGTCCCTTTGGGTTACGAGGTCAACTAAAGATGCCCACGCGTGATTTAAAGAAATTTTCAGATCCTGTAAGAAAGTGTTATGAAAAATGCAGAGAGAATTTTGATTCATTTGAAATATCATTAAATAATTTTACCAGGAAATTGAAAAAAT
>CAZBBE010000237.1:0-1899 GCA_964489755.1 uncultured bacterium
GGAACCCAAATATCAGTTGTGGGAGAGGTATTCACCCAAACGTGGTGACCGTACTGTCCAGATGCCCGGGCCGGGCTTCAAGATCTCTATGATAATGAAACCAATGTGATTCCACTTATCTGGGAGGGAGACGGACATACCAGTCCCGGTTACTCTCAAAGAGCAGCAATGTATGGTGTTGGCGGAATTCCTCATGCAGAATTTAATGGAATTGTAAATAGTATCGGTGGCGGAACCAACATGTATCCATATTACCTCAATATTTATGAAGATTTAATAGATGATGACAGCCCTGTTTATATTGATTTTATCACCTATCTTAACCAGGATGACGGTGGATTGGACCTGGTTGCTGATGTGGTGATGACAGGGGATATTACCACAAGTGACAACAAGGTCGTTTTCTTGCTCACGTATAAATACACCACTGACTACTTTTGTACGGTTGAAGGATATGAATATGTGGACTTTGATCTTTATGCTGAAGGTGAGACCGGTGTGTACACCCATCATTTCAGCGTTGACCCAGAATGGGACATGTCATTGATTAATACAATAGTTCTGATTCAGTCCTATTCATCTAGCAGTAAGGAGATATACCAGGGAATGGTCACTAACGAGTGGCAGGACCCCACCATGGACATGACCTTAGCCTATTCTGGTGACTGGGTCACCGTAGGTCTCCCATTGGGGATGGATAATGGTTATTACTTGAATATCTTTCCTGATGCCTTTGAGAACACCCTGTTTTCATATAACAATACCAATGGATATGAATTGGAAACCAATGTTGAGAATGGCGTAGGATACTGGATTCGTTTTGGAGAGGAGGGGGGATACTCAACTCTGAACGGTTTTGAAATTGAAGAAATCACTATTCCTGTTGAACAAAACTGGAATATAATTTCCGGTATTTCTACTCCTGTATACACTAATGCGATACTGGACCCGGATGGGTTGATCGTTCCGAATACGATTTATTCTTTCGAACAGGGATATTCAGAAGCAGGAATGATCTTTCCCGGTAAGGGATACTGGCTGAGATCTTATGCTGATGGTGAGATCACAATTACCACAATGGGCGAGCAGGCAAAGACGAAACCTTTTGTGGACCGAATGGCAGATGCAAATATGATCAGGTTCAATGATATACCACTGTATTTTGGTGTGAATGTACCTGAAGCGGAAATACTAAGCTATAGCCTTCCTCCAAAACCACCGGCGGGTGCATTTGATGTTCGCTTTTCCGATGACATGATTTATTCTGAAAATTCCGGAAATATTGAATTGATGAAGAACACCAACAAAGTGAATATATCCTTTGATATAAAGAATGATGCTGAAGATGGTAAGGTTTGGGTTCTGGTCAATTCAAAGGACGGTTCCGAATATATTTTGAATGGTACTGGTACAGTTGAGATTGCCAATTTGGGTGATAATATGCAATTGACAAAACGGTCAGTTACAACTGTTCCCGACGAGTTAGTCCTACTCCAAAATTATCCCAATCCGTTCAATCCTGTTACGTCAATCCAGTATGAAATAACTCAGCAGTCGCATGTTGAACTGCTGGTTCACAATATTTCTGGACAGGAAATAGCAAGATTAGTGGATGGTTTTCAGGATGTAGGACTCCATGAAGCAGTATTTAATGCTGCCTCTATTCCTACGGGAATTTATCTCTACACATTGAAAACAGAGAGTAAAACTATCATCAAAAAAATGATGGTGATGAAATAATCGATCAATTTAATCATTGATTTAAAAAGGGCTCTTTTTTGGAGCCCTTTTTTTTATCAATTCTATTTTATATTTTGTCACCGCACCTTTAAATTTCTGCTGATTTTTGGGGAGTCGTCTAATGGTAGGACAGCGGATTCTGGTTCCGTAAGTGAGGGT
>CAZBBE010000238.1:0-1895 GCA_964489755.1 uncultured bacterium
GATTGCTGGACCATTCTTCACCCACAAAACTGAAATTAGGGTACTCTTTGGTTATCCGTTTACTCCAATCCGACAGGAAATTTTTTTCCACATAGGGATATGTATCCACCCGAAAACCAGATAAAGAAGCATACTCAATCCACCAGATTGAATTTTGGATCAAATAGGTTGCCAGAAATGGGTTATGCTGGTTTAAGTCCGGCATGCTTTTAACGAACCAGCCATCGGTAAAAGCATCCTTTTCAGACTGGACGAGATGGGGGTCATGCACTGCTAAATGGTTATGACTGGTTTGCAAGAATTTTCCTTCATTATTGATCCAGTCGGACGATGGTAGATCCATCATCCACCAGTGTTCGGATCCAATATGGTTTAAAATAATATCTTTTATAATACCAATGCCTTTTCTCTTAGCCTGCTCTGATAATTTTTTATACAAGATATTATTTCCAAAGCGAGCATCAATATTGTAATAGTCTGTGGTTGAATAACCATGGTATGAATATTTTTTTTGATTATTTTCCAGTACTGGGTTTAACCAAATCTGGGTAAATCCCATTTCTGCTATGTAATCAAGATGATCAATAATGCCCTGGATGTCGCCACCGTGCCTACCATCCTTGTTTTGCCTGTTTGATTTTTCTTCCAGCCTAAGTGATGAATCATTGCTGGGGTCCCCATTGGCATAGCGGTCGGGTGTAATTAAATAAATGACATCTGCAGGGGAAAACCCCTGACGTTCCGCTGAATCAGCATTTCTTTTTAATATTTCATAAGGATGACTAATTAGTGGTCGACCTGATTCTTTGAAAACAATATCAAATTTTCCGGGTTTTGTTGTTTCAGATAATAATAGATCAATGAATAGATAGTTTGGATTATCTAACCTATGTACTTGATTAATCACTATCCCAGGGTAGGATAATTCTGGTTCCAGGTCCGCAATAACTTTGCCATGGGCCATCAACTGCAGTGTATTATCTGCCATACCGGCCCACCAGAAAGGAGGTTCCAAATGATCGATTTGATAGGAGTTTTTACTACTCGCAGGAGTAGTATAGATTATAAATAATAGTAGCCAGTTTAAATTGAAGTATTTCATTGAATTGGAAATTACAATGGGTAACTCACTGTTTCAGGTAGGTATGAAAGAATAAAAGTGATAAATAAATCACTGCCGGAAATGGATTATAATTTAACTTGATTCATTTGATTTATGGATAGTAACTCATCTATGAGTGACGATTAATTAGTTTTAATATAATTCAATTTTCATCTATATAAAAACTACTTTTTAAACCGCTGAAATCGAATTCTAACTTACAATTTAATGTATGATATCACTTTTAACCTTCTAATTATCAACATTAAATTGGTAACTACTTTTATAGTTACTAAATGAATTAGATGTCAGATATTATCAAAAACCTGGAACATTTTGGATTATCAACCAATGTGGCCAGGGCCTATTATTCCCTCCTAAAGTCCAATCCTGCCACCGGATACGAGATCAGTGCCCATGCAGGCATCCCCAGGTCGGCGGTCTACAATGTACTGAATAAATTAGAAAGTATGGGTCTGGTCAGCGGCATGGGCGATAAACCCAAAAGGTATATTCCTTTATCTCCTGGCAGTCTGATCGAGCATTTGGAAAATTCGCACCAGGATTCAATAGAAGAGCTGAAGCATTGCCTGGAGCAAATGGAACTGGATGAGGAAGCTATTGATTTCTGGCATATACACGGCTATAAGAATTTAATACTAAAGCTTAAAGAAGCAATCAAAACTGCCCAGGAGAAACTGTTTATCAGTGCCTGGAAACGGGAAATTGATGCGCTGGATATTGAATTGAACGATGCCGAGGAGCGAGGCCTGGAAATGACGGTATTTTCTTT
>CAZBBE010000239.1:0-1895 GCA_964489755.1 uncultured bacterium
CAAACCAGAGGGCATTTGCGTGTGTCCAGTCATACCTCTGTGGTGTGGCAACAAATGCATCAAACCAGGTTCCATTTTCAATATCGTAATCCTCTGTACTAATATGATCGAAGAAATTCCAATCCCAAACCACCTCTTGTGACTCCTTATCCCATTCGACTATTTTATCGCCAAACCAGATGAAAAAGGGGATAACACCATCACAAAGACCGGGATAAAATTGATTACAGGTTGCTGTCCAATCACCAATTGGTACAGGACCCAATTGTTCTACTTCTACGATTCCTAAATAATTTCCATTGGGAAGTTCAATAAACTCATGATGATTGAATTCTTCACTAGGTTCTGCCCATATAATTTCATTGTCCAAAGAGTATTTCACTCCGTTGTAAAAATTACCATCAGGCTGACCAGATAAGTATTGGCAACCATAATATTGACCATAATAATCTGTATTGTAAAAAATGATTGGCTGTTCTCCCGAATTCCAAATTTCGTTTCCGTTCATGTCAATTATGGCGGAGTAATAATCATAAAAAGCACCAAAAACTGTCAATCCTTCAGAGTATGAGTTTTCATTAAAAATCGTTGCTTCAGCATTTGATATGGTTACTCCGGTCAAAAACATTAGAGTATCAATATATTCTCCAAAGTTGCTGTCTTGATAAAGGGGTGCTACCCTCCAATAGTATGTTGATTCCCACTCAATCAATTCTTTTTCAATATAAATGAGTGAAGAATCAATCTGGGAAACAATTAGAGACGTAAAATTGGGATCGGAAGAAATTTCAATTTGATAAGCCACTGCATCCGGTTCCTGTTCCCATTCAAAGAGGACATGTATATAATTTAGTTCATTTCCATCCTCCGGTTTTAATAAATCAGCAAATAAAAAAGAAATAAAAAATGTAAATAAAATAAATCGGATCATTTTAGATTAATTTAAAGATAAGAACTGATAAATATAGTTAAAACCTAAACTATTTCTTCAAAGCGGACAAATCCAAGAGTATTCAGAATTCTTGATGGGTTACCATTGGTTTGTGTTCTGACCAAAATATGAAATAGGTCACCGGATTTTATAGTGGTCATATTATCTACAGGAAGTGTGGTTTTATCTCGGACCATAACAAGTGGGATAAACGGTGACCCTTTTTTATTAATTTGCAAAGATTGATTATTAATTATTTCCGCTTTCCATATTTGAATTTCAGCATGGTCTCTTTCTAATAACATGCTCCACTTTTCAATATCAAAAGCTCGTCCACAAGCAACTTTTCCACCCATTTCCAACACCATTTCTGTGGTCACACCCTCCGCATCATTTTTTACAACCCCCAATACATTATTCAATTTGGTTATGTCTTTGACTTGTTTGGAAAACAGAAAATTGACCTCCTCATTTCGTGTCATACCTATAATTCCTGCTTTACTATCTATCTCAGCCCGATACATCATATTCGAATCCAAACCGTTTCCGTAAAGCACTCGAATTCCATCTTTTTCAGCTTGTTTGCATTCCTTGGGATTTTCATCAATGCACAATACATCCTCATTATGATCAGTGAGAATTTTTGCGATTGCACGGCTTATTGGATTTACACCTAATATTACCCATCCTGTCCCTGTTTTTTTTCTTAATCCTAAGAGGGATGCAGTAATACCGCCTGTCAGTCCGGCTTGCAAAACAGTCAGAATAATGAGCAGAAATACCATTGCCTGGAGCTGGGTTCCATCAAATCCATGGGCTTCTAGTTCCATTGAAAATAGGGATGCCACTGCGGCAGCCACAATTCCTCTGGGAGCGATCCATGACAAAAGAGTTTTTTGCTTGAGATTAAGTTCTGATCCCCAGGTTCCCGCAAAAACAGCGAGAGGTCGCAGAATGAAACTAA
>CAZBBE010000240.1:0-1874 GCA_964489755.1 uncultured bacterium
ATTAAATGGAATGAGAATGAGGTCATTACAAACGCTGCAGAAGGACAAATATTTACAATGTCATCTGATGATCATTTGGTAACTGGAGGATGGAATTTGATCTCTTTTGATATTTTTCTAATGGAGAATCAACCTGATATTGTGTTTGGTGAGTTGTTAACTAATGATAACCTAATTAATATTACCGGTTATGATGAAAACGGCTCAAATTTTTATGATCCATTTGGATACGAATTTTTAAATACTCTTACTTCCATTGATGATGGCAGAGGATATTGGGTAAAAGTGAATGAAACGGACCAGTTCAACGAGAACGGGGTTCGTCTACCAAATGAATATTCAATATCTATGTGGGAGGATTGGAATTTAATCGGCTATTGGTTATCGCAAAACAGCCTGCCTGAAGAAGCATTCTCTGAATTAATAGAAAATAATAATTTAGTTTATTTAACTGGCTTTAACGAAAATGGTTTTACTTTTTATGATCCTTATGGGTTGGACTTTCTAAATACCTTAACCACACTGCAGAATGGTACCGCATATTGGGTAAAACTAAATGAATCCGTTGATGACTTTCAGTACTCGTACCCATCAGGAAATACCGGACGGCAGATTGTCCGAAATGTCAACCCTGACATTATACAAACAAATTCATGTATGTTTGTCAATGGTACCATTTCGTTTCAGGATATTGAATCTGATTATGAGTCCAAAGTGAATATTTTTTCAGAAAGCGGATTCCTTGTGGGTGAAATGGAGATTCTTGAGGGGGGATATTTATTGACAGGAGCAGTCTATGGAGATGATAAAACGTCAGAGGAAATTGACGGTGCGATAGAGGGGGAACAACTGATTTTTAAATTGGGTAATGTTGAGCCAAATCCTACTCATATCATATTCAGCGGAGATATGAATCTTCGCAAAGTTGATTTAATTTTTTCCGGAGTTCCTTCAGAATTCACGGTAGTTGGGAATTTCCCAAATCCATTTAATCCGTCTACCAATATCCGGTATGGACTACCACAGGAGGGAAAAGTTAAAATTACCATATCAGATCTGTTAGGAAAGGAAGTCAAATCTTTTCTGGTTTCCCATATGATAGCGGGATATCATTCTGTGGTATGGAACGGGAAGGACAATCAGGATAGAAGTGTAAGCGCAGGTGTATATCTATATCAGATACAAGCGGGAGAGTTTGTGCATACCAAGAAGATGGTACTGTTGAAATAGTATCATATTATATCAAAGGGTAGATTATTTTAAGTATAACAACATCATTCACCTTGGTCTAACCAAAATTGGATAAAAGATTATCTAATTATATTGTTTATTATAGATCATGCTAACTACTTTCACGAAACAAGTGGTCATCATGGAGGGCATATTTTTTTAAAATAAATTATTTTTTATCGTTGATTTTTACCTAAAAACCACTAATTTTCCGTTCTATTTTTAAAACAGTTAACGATAATAAACCTATACTTGGATTAACAACCCAAGTAATGATTTTTAGAGGAATATTTCGTCAATAAACTTTGTCTAATTATCAAATGTTCCAATTGGGTGTTTACTTGAAAGATATTATTTTACATACTGAGAGATATAATGTAAAAATTATGGATTGTTATAATCATTGTGGTTGATCTGATAATTCATTCCAGAGAAAAAATTAATTCATTACTAAGGGAAAAAGGTTAAGATGCATAAATCGTTATTGAAGATTTTTCATTTTATTTTATTAGCAGGGTTTATTTTTGCCCAAGACCCTCCTGACAGTTTTAATTACATTCCAACTAATCTATCCGGTGTTTTTCAGGGACAGGCAACGATTGATGGAATACCTGCAGGTACAGGGGACTGGGCAGCAGCCTTTG
>CAZBBE010000241.1:0-1872 GCA_964489755.1 uncultured bacterium
CGCTGTCCCCCTCAAAGAAAAAACTGCCGTTATAATGGACCTGGTAATAATATGTTATGTGAAGCTCAGGGTGGTCACCATACATTTCTGCCGGAATAGGATACTCATCAGTAAAATGTACAAGATCAAGATGGCTGTCTGTCACATCACGAATGGGTTTATTGGCATTGCCCGCATCATAACCGCCGGACAGGACAATGGAACGAAGAATGTTATCGTGGCTCTCATTGTCAAAACTGTGCACTTGCAGTACCACCGGTGAGTGTGGAGGGTTATTTTCAAGTGAGTCCGTTACCGCTTTATGAAAAAGATGGAATAGAGAATTTTCATTCCTGGAAGGGTCTGAGAGGGAACGGTCGTTGTTGTAATCACCCTCTTCGGTCCACACTACTTCCCTTCCGGCACCGGCTATCTGATACGCAAAAGCATCGCACTGGAGAAATATTTCCATCCCGATATAGGACGAAAGAAAATCATCACAGGGGTGCGGCACTTGGACCACCATATTTCTGTTCTGGGCCTCCGGATTCAAAATATAGAGCCCCCACCCGTTTTGAAAACTCCCCACCACATCATCTTCAGGGATCCCTGTTTCATTGTTATCCACAAATGTTGTGTCCAGCCTTTCACGAAGCATGTAATATGTCCTGGTGAGAACGGAGTCCTGGAACATCACCAGGTCATATTGAAAAGAATCCAGGGAATCCGTTAGGATGGCATCTGCCTGAACATATTCTTCCATTAAAAAATGATCCATGACTTCTTCCCAGACCGTAAGAATGGAAGATTCCTGCGGAATGATAGTGTACTCCCCAAATCCGTTGGTCTGATTGTCAAGCCAGGCCGGACCATAATCATTGTACCCTGTGTCAACGATTCCCTCGGAAATATGACTAATGAAATTATCATAGGCAATGCCTTCCTGTGTCCCGCTGAGAAATTCCTTGAGACTGCCGGTCTCCTCTATTATTTCTCCTGATATAATACTGACAGAAAGAATAATGAACAGGGTTTGTATTAATTTCATGGCCTTTATTATAAAATAAACAATATAAATAATAGAAATTTACTTCAACCTATTGGAATCACGAACAGAAAACCCTGCTTTTTAAGGTTCCATTTTCAAAAAATCGCGCCCCTATCCGGAATATACCACACATCTTTTTCAAGGTCAATACGTCCCCCCATCTCATCCTGCACCACCCTGTCGATGATATAAATACCCCGCTCCGCCATTTGCAGAAAAGTGTCTTCTCCATCAGTGTCCGGGGTGCGGTCTGGGAAGTTTCTTCGTGTTCTGCCTATCCAGTATGTGTCTGAAAGTCCGGACTGACGAAAAGCCCGTTCCACACCATCCCGACCAAGCATAAAACCCAGCAGTCCGCCCCAGGTTGCAGTGGGATTATCTGAGTCCCATCCCGTGAGCGAACCAATCCGTACGGTTCTGGGCAGGTCGCCATGACCGTAAAAAAGACTCACCAATCCGGCGGCAAAGTTGATACCTGCATCAAAAGGATTTGTGTAGGAACACCCGTCGGATTCTTTCTCCTGGTAACGCTCGTAAACAGTGTCACGAGTGGATTCCCAGTCATCCTTGTCTGGATTGGATTCATAGTCTGCCCTGATAAAGTCATACATCCCTGCCACGCAGGACCCTTCCGGTAAGCGCTTTCTTGCCATTTCAGCAAGCTGGAACACTTTCTTTTTCATAGATAGCTCCGTGTCAACGTATGATGAGAGAGAATGCATTATAACGTAGAATTCTGCTGCCCACTCTGCATTATTCTTTGCTGTAGTGCGAATGGGCAGGTGTGCCATTTTCAGCGCTATATCCGGTCGGGCCGGGGCAAAAAGACCAAAAATTTCTGTGGT
>CAZBBE010000242.1:0-1856 GCA_964489755.1 uncultured bacterium
AAGCTGCGAGAAAGAAGAAGATGAAGAAATTGAAACATTTGAACTTGTAAATACTTTAGATAATTCTTCGGTTGGCAATGGTATGACCGGACACATTCAGGATTATTTTTTTAGTTTGGAAGATGAGATTGAGGTCCAGTTCTACCTGTTTAGCAGTGCATCATTCGGATTCAATTATGAGGATTATTTAGCTTTATTTAATAAAGAGCCTACCCAACTTACATTTAAAACCTATCCTCAACTGGTCATTACAGACACTCCAGATGATTTGGATACTTCAGCCTACACGAAAATTACCCCAGACTCACCATCATGGCTTGCTGAAAGAACCAGTTTGGATTCTTCAGACTGTCCTGAATCGTTGTGCAATAGCGGTTTAGAAATTTCTTTCAATGAAGAGGGAAAGGTTGTTGAGGATTCAGTGGCATTATTTTCTATCCAGTTCAAGAATGTGGATAAGCTGGAGTGGGAGTTTGATGCAGAGCCTGACCTCCAAAGATATAAACCGGTGAACTCAGACTGGCTGTTCCAGAGTGACACCATCAAGTTTCTTGATACATTGGATATTGTTTCCTATACATCAGTAATCGATGAACATCCGGACGAGGGATTTGTGTTTGTGGATCTCTCAGAGTGGGAAAAAACCGAAAACCACTATTCATCGGAGCAGAATCCTATTTTTAAAGAATTTTATTTTCCATCATGGCGCAGGATCAGTGGAGATTCTTTAATTTTCAGATTAAATACTGATTGTAATGACAATGGACTTTATGATATTGAAGCAGAGCCTGAGGTTGCATCTGCTGGAGAATGTTCGGCCGATGAATCCTTTATTCTGACAGATGAATCAACAGGAATAGGTTTTTGCGACAGGGGAAATGGTGTGTGGGACCCTGCCGAAGTCTATGTTGATAAAAATGATAATGGTACCTATGATTTAGTTGAACCGTTTGAAGATAGGAACTGCAATGAGTTATGGGATGATGCTGAGGAGATCATCAATGATGACGGGAATGGCATATGTTGTGATGATAGTGAAGAATTTGTTGACCGTGGAAATGGACAATTTAATATTGCAGAGGAATTCACGGATTATGATGAAAATGGTTTTATAGATTCTGCTGAACTTTATGTTTTTAATTTAGCTCCAAAAACTCTATTAGTGAGTTGGGAGGACCCTTTAAATCCAGTTCCCATGACCACTATTTATCCCAACGATTCCCTCACCACCCGCTGGGGAATAAAATATTATGATATAATCCGTGAAACTGACAGAAGCGACTCTAAAACTGTTTGGGTAGATAACGTAGATTCCTTAGTGACTCAATATAATAATAAAATAATCGAGACGGTGGGTGAAGAGGGCTCAGGAACAGATTATTATATCACAAAAACGGAATGGATTGAGTCAGACCCTTCTTTTGGAGATCTACGCTATTACGATTACCATATTTTTAAAGTGGCTGAGAATATATATAAATTAGTTCATCCCAGTTATTTTAAACCCTATGGATATCATGGTTTTACCTATGACCGAATAAGCCAATCGGTGAGTTTTTCCACTCAGGGATATGATGATGGATTCTGGTATACACCAAATGCCATGGATGAAGTATTGTATTATACGTCCAGCGGATTGTTTCGAGATGGTGAAATTGTTAATGAGGAATATTATGACACCACATCAGTGGGGATCTATTTTGTCAGTAAATCACAGCAGGTTTTTTCTGACAGCGTGACCGTTCCCGCCAAAAATATGCGGGGCTCTATCAATAGTGACGGAACGGTTCAGTGTTATACAGAACCACCGGGCAGTGTGACCTCTATTGATGAGTGTCCTGCCGCAGATACAACCT
>CAZBBE010000243.1:0-1849 GCA_964489755.1 uncultured bacterium
CAAAAAGTTGTAGAAACTGTTGGTGTATCTATTATGGAGCAAACCAGGGAAATCTGCCCAGCCGACCGAAAAATATATGCACTCCGGAATTCCACCGGTACAGTTGCATCTTTACCCCTGATTTGTGGAAGTATCATGAGCAAGAAAATAGCTGAGGGTATCCAGGGTTTGGTGTTGGATATTAAGGTTGGGAATGGGGCATTCATGAAAACTCTCTCTCAAGCAAAAGAGTTGGGAGCGCTGTTAAGAGAAGTAGGGGAACTTTACGGACTCAAAGTATCACTTTGTTTTACAGATATGAATCAACCATTAGGTAATACAGCCGGACTTTGGTGTGAAGTGTTTGAAAGTATAGAATGTCTGGAAGGAAATGGACCAGATGATCTCATGGCTGTGATTTATTGCCTGGGGGAATCAGCATTGACTCTGGCGGGAGTGGATGATCCAATTGGAAAGTTAGAATCTGCTATTTCAGACGGGTCTGCCTTGGAAAAATTCAAGCAGATGGTTACTGCTCATGACGGTTTACCCAGAAGTTCTGATGAAACCAGTGTCCATGAACCCAAGTTTAGAAAAAAAATATTTGCTGAAAAAGATGGATTTATCACCGGTATGAATACTCTTGAATTGGGTAATGCTGTCATCCGGTTGGGTGGAGGCAGAGTTAAGAAGGATGATATTTTAGATCCAACAGTAGGTATCATTTTTCATAAGAAGGTCGGGGATATAGTGCATGCTGGTGAAAGGATGCTGGAATATTTCTGTTCCAACCCAAATAAATTTGAAACGGGGGCAAACCTCTTTAAAAGTATTTTCACCGTACAACCAAATGAACCAAATAGCCCCTCTTTATTCTATTAATTCCATTAAATTGAAATTGTATCAAGGAGTTTTGTTAGTAGGAATATTCTTTATATTGCTAGAAGTAATCTTCTTTTTCACTGGAGTCCAAAATGGAATGCTCCTGAATAATGTTACTATTCTTTATTATGAATAAATCTATATAATACATAAACGTTAATTATTTAATTTTAATGAATGGTAATCATCAATATTATTATTACTTTAGGACTACTTATGTCATCTGAATATTCATTATCCAAATTATACCAATTAGATAAACAGGGTAGACCAATTCCACCCTCTGGAACGGAATTACAATTAATACCAAAAGATGGTGGTGAACTCTGGAATCGTTTGGTATTTGAAGGCAGTCCTTATTTGCTACAGCATGCTGCGAATCCGGTTGATTGGTACCCTTGGGGAGAAGAAGCTTTTCAGCGGGCAAAAGAATTGGATAAACCCATCTTCCTTTCTATTGGGTACACCACCTGCCATTGGTGTCATGTGATGGAGCATGAATCTTTTGAAAATGATGAAGTTGCAGGACTAATGAATGATGCTTTTGTCTGTATTAAGGTGGACAGGGAAGAACGCCCAGATATTGATAATGTATATATGGAAGTAACCCAGATGATGAACAATCGAGGTGGATGGCCTATGACGGTAATTATGACACCAGATAAACAACCCTTTTTCACTGGCACCTATTTCCCGAAGCACACACGTGGTAGACGAGAGGGCATGATGGAACTTATACCACGAATAAAGGCTGCTTGGATGAACAGCCCTGATTCTCTTAAAATAAACGCTGCTAATTTAACCAGTCGTCTTCAGAGAAATCAGGTAAATCGTACAAGTGAAGGAGATATTTCTCAGGATATAATGGATCGCTCTTACGGAGCATTCAAAAATCGATATGATCAACAACGAGGCGGTTTTGGTCGAGCACCAAAATTCCCAAAGGCTCATGACTATTCATTCCTTATAAAGTATTGGAAACGTACTG
>CAZBBE010000244.1:0-1826 GCA_964489755.1 uncultured bacterium
GCAAAAAGACCGCCTGAATTCCGGTACTGCAAAGTGTAGCAACAATTTTCTGCCCAATCAGCCCGGACTTTCCCAGTCCGCAAATCACAACTTTCCCTTCGTGATTGAGGATTATTTCTGCAGTTTCAACCACTGAGGGACCTACCCTCCTGGAAGCATCTTCAATTTCCTTTGCCTCATTTCTGAGGGTGGTCTCTACAATTTTATGTAGAGGAGATAGTGAATCTTTATTCATATTAAAATAAGGGTATTTTCCCTGATTGCCATTGGCGAAATTAACAATATTAAAGTTAATTAAACACTTCTCTGGTCAAAAAAGGAAGAACACATAAATTAGAATAAATCAATGCATTGAAAAAAAATCCCGTTGTATATTTCCTTTCGTTTTGCGAATGAATATGAAAACTCTGATTCAATTTCTAATCCTGTGGGCCGGTGTCACACTCATTGTAAGCAGCTGCAGTAAAACGTATTATGTGTGTGAGCCGGTAGCCGAGGAAGAGGACCCCCGCTGGCCCTGGGATATTACTGCACAATGGAACCAGGAAAACGTTACTTTCGATTTTAAAATTACCTCCAATGTTGACCAGTTTGCTGTTGATTTAACAACTCCAAGCGAAGATTCTTTGGTGGCACAAATTTCAGGGGGAACCGCTACTTCATTAAGATATATTCAGGCAAGCTCGGGAAATACCAATACAATTTTAGCTCAAAATCAAAGTATTGGTAGTGAATCCTACCCTCTCCATGAATTAGTGATTGTTTATGATGAAGGAGCTGACTCAGGGGCTGCTGTTTATTCAGTATCTGAAAATGATTCAGTTACCAGCGAAGATTACAGTGGTTTTATAGGTTTTACATTCAGCTCTTTAGATTACAGCTTGGCACTGTCCGAACAAATTTTATATAACCCTGATTCTACACAAACCGTAGCACTGGATGGAACTATAGCTATCGAAACAACACAACTTATCTCTGGTGATTCCATCTCTGTATCACGCTCTTTTCCTCAAACAACAACAAATATAGTTCTCAATCCAAATGGTGAATATAGTCGAAATACTATAGAAATGATTGGCAATACAGAAATTGAGACTATTGCTGAAGGTTCATGGGAAGTAACCGATACAACAGCAAATATTTTAACAATTATTGAAACTGATGATTCTGGAGAAACAGCCACATTAATAATTAACTATACATTGGAATCCAACACTCTTACATTTTCACAGGATATAGACCCCTGTGACGGATTTACTGAAGATGAATGTTTCGAGCAATTTGAACTGGATTTCGGATTAGCTGAGAATTCAATCACTGGACTGAGTTTGACATCCACAATAGCATTCACCAAATCATCAGGAAAACGGAGATATATAGGTAGCAAACAACCTGCCTACTGGTTTGGTAAAACCAACTATTTTATAGACCCTTAGTCTAAAAAATAATTATAGATCTTTTTGATTCAAAGTTATATTGAATCTTTTTATATACCCACCGGCCTGAATTCAAAAACCATCACCCCGTCAAATATTCCTTCTGGCTTAGAAAAATAATAAGTAAGAAAATCTATTTTAGAAGTCTCTCCTGCTGCGGATGATGCATGAATCAGAAATTGGTTATCAATTAACATTCCCTCATGAGCGATGACAATTCCTGATTTAAAATAGGACTCCTTTACAAAAGCTATCCCACAAATTTTTGGTAATTTCTTCAAAAGTTTTTGGGTTAACCGCTCACTCGGTATGTAATAAACTTCAATCTCCCGGTTCCAATTCAAATCCAGTAATTCTTCCCCGTTTTCTTTTTGATTCAATGTTACGTTT
>CAZBBE010000245.1:0-1820 GCA_964489755.1 uncultured bacterium
TCGACCCCACCGGTGGTAATTCAATCCAGTATATCCTTGTCTGGTTTTTTATTGCTATGTGGACTTTTATTGATCCCGGATTTTACCAGCGCACAGCAGCTGCCAGTTCTCCCCACAAAGCAAAAAAAGGAATTCTAATCTCAATTTTCTTTTGGTTCATTTTCGATATTCTTACAGTTACAACAGGTCTCTATGCTGTAGCATTATTTCCAAATCAAGAAGCTGCAATGGCCTATCCCGTGCTGGCTTCACGAATCCTCCCTCCCTTTGTTTATGGTATATTTCTGGTAGGTTTATTTTCTACAATCATGTCCACCATCGATTCCAATGGACTGATTTCTGCCATTACTTTTGGCAGGGATATTCTATTAAGAATTCAGAAAAAAGAAGAACAAAGGGACGAAAATGAATATATCCGCAAAGGGTTGGTTGTTATGGCTTTTATCGCAGTGTTATTAGCCTTAAGTATTCCTTCTGTCATACAACTCTGGTATGTTATTGGATCCATTATTGTACCGGGAATTCTACTGCCATTTTTATTGACATTTACCCAAATCAGATTAAATGATGGTAAAATAATTCCTACGATGATATTACCGGTTATTATTGCGATATCTTGGTTTCTATATGGACATTTTTCCGGATACTATCCAATGGAAATAGAACCGTTTTATCCGGGGCTGTTTACTTCAGGGATGCTGGTCTTTATCAACCGTTCCCTTTATCATACTTAAGTTCCATTCTCCATATCATCAGAATATTTTCCTAAAGCAGCAACACCATTCAGTTTTGCTCTTTTTAAGAAAGCTTTTTGCCCTGCTTTAAAATTTTCATCTTTCCCACCCCAAGCTTTAAGAGCAGGTGCCTGCAAAGCTCTACCATAAGAAAAACTCAGACTCCATGGAAAATTTCGGTTTAATTGATTCATTGCATTTAAGTGCTGTGTGGCAAAAACATCACTCTGTCCTCCGGATAAAAAGCAGATTCCCGGCACTGCTGCCGGAACCGTTCTCAAAAAACATTCAACAGTTGATTCAGCTACCTCTTCTACCGAAGCCTGCTCTGAACAATCCAAAGCAGACAAAACCATATTGGGTTTCAATATGATTCCTTCAAGAAATATTTCTTGATCAAATAATTCCTGAAATACAGTTTTCAGGGTTTCTTCCGTCACAGAAAAACAGGTGTCTATATCGTGGACTCCATTCATTAAAACCTCAGGTTCAACGATGGGAACGATGTCCGCTTCCTGACACAGGGCGGCGTATCTTGCCAGGGCGTGGGCATTGACATAAATACATGAGGAGGAAGGAATATCATCACCAATAGTGATAACTGCTCTCCATTTTGCGAACCTAGCACCAAGGTCTCTATATTCAGCCAGACGATATCTCAATCCATCTAATCCTTCGGTAATTTTTTCATTCTTAAATCCTGCTAACGGTTTTGCTCCCATATCCACTTTTATCCCCGGTAATACACCCTTATCTGATAGTAGTTTTGGAAAGGGTGTACCATCGGAAATACTTGATTGGCGAATTGTTTCATCATAGAAAATAACACCGCTGATATATTTTTCCATTTCGGGACTTGTAAACAACATATCTCGGTATTTATTCCGGGATGTTTCGGTGCTTTCTGTCTGTATGGAATCAAATCGTTTTTTAATGGTTGGTGTACTTTCATCTGCGGCTAAAATTCCTTTACCCCCAGCAACAATGGCTTGAGCCGTATCAGCTAAAATTGAATGATTCATTTATTTATTCCTTTTTTTTATTATGAATTGTTTCAATGGTTTTGACTTCCCCTGTTTCAACATA
>CAZBBE010000246.1:0-1800 GCA_964489755.1 uncultured bacterium
CTAATGCTTACGCTATAGATAGAGGAGATGATAACCAACAAAAGTTTCAATATGCAAATGATATGTCCTAGTGTGATGACCAGAATCACAGGATAATGACACTATGGACAGCAAAATGAAACTAATATGATTTTTTATCATCAAAGAGGTTTGAATCCAGAAACAAATTTAGGGAGATTTTATTTATAAAAATTACATGGAAAAAGAAAATTTAATCTCCTTCGTGGATTTCCCTAGCTGCCCGAAGTCCAGAAAGGATTGCTCCCTGCATCCAGCCATGATAATCTGATGCATGTTCCCCAGCAAAGTGAATTCTGCCTTCAACAGCACCAATATATGATTCCAATTCTTCACTCTGTTCGGATGTTGGATGGGCAACTGCACCACCTGACCACTCATCCAGTCCCCACGAAAATGAAGTGCCATTTTCTACATGATCATGTACACCGGGGAAAACACTCTCCCATCTGTTTAGCACATGTTCAATACGATCTCCCTCGCTAAGTAGGTCTATTTCATCTGCACGATCAAAATTCAAATATGATAAAAGCACACCCCTAGGTCCATCCCTGTCCCAAGTTGGTTGCCATATTTCCTCCGGTAAGTCTGTATTGCCCCATCCGTTTAATCCTTCACTCTCCCAAAATCTATTCACAAACTGAATAAAAACCCTTGTGATGTTGATATAATTATATCCTCCACTGCTGGCATCAACTTTTTCAGGAGAAAGTGGTGGGCTAAATTGAATTTTATTTAATACTGGTAATGGAACAGTACAGAGTGCCCTTTCTGCCGTAAACTCTGTTCCATCAGATACTCTTGCAATCACACCGGCGGAATTTTGCTCAATAGATTCAACGGGTGTTTCAAGGTGAATATTTTGAGTAAGGGTATCGGAAAATGCCAAGGGTAATCTGTCTGTTCCAGCCCGAATTTTTACAAAATCCTTTCGATTTATCGGATAACTTTCCCAAGGTGGTCCATTAAGATAATCATTGGCGGAAACCAGGGTTCTAATTCCATCTGACAAATTTACATAATAATTAAATTCAGGATAAAAGGGGTCAAGCGTTAACCCGAAATGATCTGCATAGCCCAGCGTCATATCATGATGGAGAGGAATTCGTGCCGCCCCTGCATCGGCATAATGTCCATCGGAGAATGGTGTGCGCAGAGTGAAAACCCGTCCTCCCACTCGATTTCTCGCTTCTAGAATTGTCACGTCATGACCGGATCGAGTCAACTCGTATCCTGCCACCAAACCAGACATACCTGCTCCAACAATAATCACCTTTTTGGAAGGATGGGTTCCTGAAAGTGCGCCTGGTGAGTCATAATCTGTTTCACTATATTCATTCTCGCAGGAAACCAATGCCATACCTGAAGCCAAAAGCATACTTCGGCGGAGAAATTCCCGACGGGTTAAATCAGACATACATGAACAAGCCCAGATTATCTACTGTGAAAAACCCTATATAAAATTGTATATTTTTCAATCTTTGAATTAAATCATAAATCTACTACCACTAATGAAAAAATGACTCATGATGTGACACTCAAAATATTGCTCTGAACAGTGAAAAGGGCTTGTTGATTATAATGTTCACTCTGGAATCAATCCTATAATTTATTATTTAATAATCATTGTACCATCAGGATTGAATCTGACCGCATCTTTTTCCTTATATGATTTATCCTCAATAGCCATGTTTTCAGAAAGTTCACAATATCTGAGTTGCCCATCTTCATAGAAACTCGTTTGACCGGTTTTACCATGAATACCTACAAACACAGCAGAAA
>CAZBBE010000247.1:0-1797 GCA_964489755.1 uncultured bacterium
CAGGATATCAATCGTGAGTAATGACCAACACACGAGTCATTGGGGGGGGGAGATATTGTTTTTCAATTTTAAGGTGATTTACCTCTAATAGATATTCAAGCTCATCTACTTTATAAAGAGACACCTGAACTGAATGCGCCCGATGAAAAGCTCTGTAGAATCTCCCAAACACTCCACTTTCTGGCATTAACAATACTGCTTTCCCAGAAACAGACAAAAGTGTTTTTAAATTTGTCAGGAAATTTTTAATGTCAGGTAAGAATTCGATAACTCCGGCACAAAGAACCCTGTCGAATGCCACTTTAAAATTGATATTTTCAATATCGGCTCTGACGCGTTTTACCCGGGAATCATTCAATTCTCCGAGCATATTTTCTGATATATCGACGGCGACCAGCAGGGAGGGATCACAGGAAAGTAAACGACTTATGTAAAACCCGGCCCCGCAACCCAGCTCTATGCAAGTCATTCCCTGGAAGGGATCCACTGCCTTCATTACCGCAACGGATTCCAATCTGCGCAAAAAAGCCCACAGTCCTTTACTGGATTTATCGTTATAGCTTCCAGCAGCTTCATTAAAATATTTTGCAACTGTGGACATTTAATCAAGTTGATAAAGGAATGTGCCAAAGCTCATTCTGGGGTCTCTGAATATCCTGACATCATTATAGCCATGGTTATGGGCGATTCCGACAATCTCGTCCACTGTATAGTATCTGGGGACGTACCCCTGATTTTTCCACCCATACGCCAGAAAAACGTATATGGAGTGTAGCCACCTTTTGATGGAAAACCTTTTTTCTGATATTGAAAATAAAAACTTTTTGGGTTTGATTTTCGAAAATAGAATATTGATTTCATTCAGATCCAACCAGTCCAAAACACCCAAAGCCACAACCAGATGAAACTCAGGAAATTCCATGTCCAATAAATTTCCAGCAACAAATTCTGAAGGAGGTAAATTAGGCTTATTTTGAAATTCAGCAGCAGCCTTTTCAATAGCAGGAGAAGCCCAGTCAATCCCGGTGTATTTTTTCATCTCTGAACCGCTTAAAGCCTTAAGCAACAATCCACTCCCACATCCCAGTTCGAGAAGGCTTTTTCCGGGTAAATACGGGCTCAAAAGTTCGACCGATTGGCGAAGACGAAATTGCAAAGAAGACCCAAGAGACACATCTCCATCAGATCCTGAAGGAGTCTCCGAATCCCCCACACAGTAACGCTTGTGTTCCCATCCTATAATTTTTTTTTCCCAGAATTTATTTTTATCAAAGTTCATTTCGATTACTAAATACTAATTTGACTTGAGTTATTTCGCTAAAGCTTTATTATGATAGTCCAAAGTGTTCCTAGGGAAAAGATTTTACCTTCCTCTAAATTAAAATAAAAATATACTGGGATAGATTACGAAAAATCGCCATGGCTACCCCTACTGAAAAAACATTACCCGACTATAATTACGATGCTGTCATGAGCATCAAAAAAGGGAAATATTATTTATATATCAAAGAATTACAAATTCTGGGATGCGGTGATGATCTTAATTCGGCGTACAAGGACTTAACGGATAAAAAAGAACAGTTGATCCGGGAGTTTCAAGAAGGAGAAAACTTAAATGAACTGCCGACACCCATAAATAAATCTTCATCATCTTTAAGGGAGGACTTCCGGCAAATCCGGATTTTTCTAATGAAGTTGTTTATCATCGCCTTCCTTGGCGTGGTAGCCTTGTCATTTACTAGAGAAATATTGAGTAATTTAACAGACCCCGTGATCCTAGGAATTAAGGAGAAGGTG
>CAZBBE010000248.1:0-1787 GCA_964489755.1 uncultured bacterium
TACTGTTCCAATAAGATTGTGTGTGGACTGCCCCAATTCCCGGATGAACATCGCTGATGATTATGGAGCCGTTAATACAGGATGCTCCCGCACTGCCTACTTCTTGAGTTTGTGGATCAACCGCGACAATTGAAAACGTGTCCTGGGATAGGGTTTCGGAGATAAGCAGTATTAAAAGGAAATATTGCAATTTTTTCATCTAATAAAATCATTCACTTACAACAATAATATTTCCGGAATTATTTGATCGAACCCAATAACCATGACCAGGGATTAGTTCATCAACCAATCCATATCCGTTATCAAAATCATAAAAAGTTTCCGGAACTATGATTTCTCCTGGGTCTTGAATACTGTTCGTATTTGTTTCGAAAGTAATTCCTGTAATCAAATTCCATCCTTCATTCAATGAAATTGTTATTTCATTGATTGGAACACCCATGATATCAATTGAAATGGATTCAGGAAACCGGAGCCAATAACCTACTCCCCCAAACAATTCATTTTCAGATATATAGCCTCCCTCAAAAGAATACAGTGTACCAGAAATTGCTTCGGGGAAAATAGATAAATACCCTGCATCATCCACGCTTAAAGGCAATCCCACCAGATTCCAGCCTTCATTATAGTTCACATTTATGGTAATTGTTGACGGACCGGGCGTGTTTGTGCTCCACGTGGCTCCATAAATCATTCCATTGTTCCCTTCTCCGCTTGAATCATAGGCAATTGATCCGTCTCCTTCATTTAATTTCCAGTATCCAACCAGCCCTTCTTCTTCGGTCAAATCTGCGTACATATAATCCTGTACCTGTTGTTCTGTTAGGGCAAGGTTCCAGAGACTTACTTCATCCACCTGACCATCCAGATCAAAATTCGTGGTTTGCCATATCAGCCTACCAATATTAAAAGGTACAAATTGATTGATAATCTGTCCAAATGCTCCCGTTGACCCTGCTTCAATGCCATCTATATACAAAATAATGTTACTGCCATCATAGGTCAAGGCAAGATGGTGCCAGGTTTCTGAGATAATGGAATTTTCGGCTGTTACTATTGTAAATTCTCCACCGTCAGATACTCTTAACCGACATTCTACTTTGTAATCACCAAGCTGTATAAGATAAAAGTCAGCATCTTCATTATTCCTGAAACCAAAAAAACCATCAAACTGAGTATATGAGTCAGCATTTGGACCACGTGGATATACCCATCCGCTCAGTGTCATCTGCTCAGTGTTAGCTATCACAGTAGACCCATCAGTGATTTCCACATAATCACTTGACCCGTCAAAGTCCAGAGAATAATTTTGGGTGAAGGAAAAGGAAATAAAAAGGATTGATAGTAAATTATTCTTCATCAGTATTTTGAACTTGATTTGTCCCAAGTTAAACTTATTATTCAATTTTAGAATCTAAAAAGTAAGATTGGTAAAAATATTGATTTTATCACAAAGGGCTTCTGCAGTTAACCAAAGTAGTGTTAAATAATACACTATGATGTTGAAACAATCAATAACAAGATATGGGTGATTTTTTTGGATTAGATAGACAACGGCAGTTAACATCTTTATAAACTGGTGGGAGAAGGAGTAAATTGAAATATTATTAATAAAATAAAAATGAAAAGTTACATTTTAAAAAAATATGGAAACCCCGATGTGTTAAAAATTGTGAATTGCCCAGAACCGGTACCTGGTTCAGAAGAAATTAGAGTTAAAATAGAAAAAATAGGGTTAAACTATGCAGAAGTGCAATCACGAAAAGGATTATATGGCTGGGCACCTA
>CAZBBE010000249.1:0-1775 GCA_964489755.1 uncultured bacterium
TTGCATTCTCAAGTTGATTCGACATTGGACTTGGAGCTTTCTAAGTTGATAGCGATTCGTGTGAAAAGTTTTATCCCAGCGACCGAAGACTCTACATCATTCCCGCATTTTGTGTCTGAAGATTTATACCATTTACAGGAGCCTCAATCTGGTTCAGATACATGGACAGGGACACCAAATGTGTGCAGTATGGGAAAGTTTATCATTTCACCTTCACAAGAATCCGGAGCAATTGTTCTCATGTCAATTCCTATCCATAATGGGTATGATCCAACTTTGGAAGGAAACGGACCAGCCGGGAAATTTATTGAATATCTCTTGAATGAAGCATTTGTAGAATGAAACTTTTCGCCTATATAATTATCGGATCTGTTTTTCTCCTTGGGCAAGAAAAGGGAATAATTTACGGCACAGTTACTGATCATAAATCTGGCGAACTGCTTGCTGGGGTTAATGTTATGGTTAAAGGTACTTATTATGGGGATGCTACGGATATTAATGGCAACTATATAATAGAAAGTGTAAACAAGGGAACCTATAATATTGAAGCATCCATTATCGGATATAAAGTTGTCCTGCAAACAAGGATAAGGGTGGAATACGGGCAGAAGACTACTGTGAATTTTTCAATGGAAGAAACCGTATTGACAATAGGGGAAGAGGTGGTTGTGATAGGGTCTAAACCATTGTTCGATGTGGATGAGACTGCTTCCGTAACCCGTGTGACCAGCGATGATATCGCCAACAAAACTGTGAACAGTGTGGAAGACATTCTTGCGGAACAGGTGGGTGTAACTAAGCAAGATAACGAAATTCATATCCGCGGTGGGCGAATCGATGAAAGTCTCTTTGTTGTAGATGGAATGTCGGTGAAAGATCCGCTCTCTGGGTACTCAGGTAATTTATATGTAACTGCAGAGGCTATTCAGGATTTGGAAATTGTAACCGGAGGGTACAATGCAGAATATGGGCAGGCAATGTCTGGAGTAGTTAATATTAAATTAAAGGAGGGGAGAGATGATTTTGAAGGTACAGTGAAATTTACAAGCGATAACTGGGGTCTTTCCGCGGATAATATTCAACATTACAAGACAGACCGCTTTGTATTCAATCTTGGAGGACCAATGCCGATTCTGGAATTATTGCTGCCAAAGTTTGGGTTGAATTTCCCGGGCAAGTTTTCATTTTTTATAAACGGCTACGGAAAAATGTATGACAGCAATCTTCCTACAGCATCAAAATTGTATCCGCATCGTAATTGGCAACCTATGTTCGGGATGACAGAAAAAACTGCTGATGATATTATGGCCTCATTAGCATCGAGGGAGAATAATGACTGGCACCTTTTATATAAACTGTCCTGGGCACTATCCCCAAAGAAAAAGCTGGGTGTGTCTTACGATATGTCCTTGAATATTAATCAGGGATATTTTATGCCCCGGGCGTTTTCAAATACTTATTATCCGTACAGTTACGAAAAGATATTGGATAACTATAATACGATAACCCGTGAATCAAGGCTGATAAATATAAACTGGACGCATACACTGAGCACACGGTCATTTTATGAAATAGTTTTTGGTAGGTTTACTACTTTGGAGCACAGCGCTGTTCAGGATCTGCATTGGACTGAATATGAAGAAAGACTGGACCTTGAACCGATCAACTATACAATTTTGGACAGGGATGGAAATATCAATATTACCTATGGGGATGAATTTTATGATACTGGGTTTGCACCTGAGTGGTATGATATTGTCAGCGATAACTATCGT
>CAZBBE010000250.1:0-1760 GCA_964489755.1 uncultured bacterium
ATCCTAAGACTGACATTATTCCAGATAAGTTTTATGTGAGCCCTAACTATCCTAACCCATTTAATCCGGTAACGACAATAAAATATGGCTTGAATACGGGTGGAGATGTAATAATGTATCTATTCGATATTCGGGGAGCGATGGTACAAACTTTAGTCAATGAATATCATTCCGCAGGATTTTATGAATTAACCTTTGATGGATCAAAATTAGCAAGTGGTGTATATTTCTATAGTACAATTGCTAATGGTATAGTAAAAACCCATAAGCTAGTTTTGTTAAAGTAACATAATTGTTCAAGAGCGTAGGGGTTGTACCAAACTCTGAAATAATTTCATTAGTAGATATTATGAAAAAATACATTTTCTTAATCCTGTTTACGCAAATAGTTCATGGACAAGGTCAGAGACAATGGTGTGCGACTCCTCCTGCAACTCCTGATCAAATAATTGCGACAAAGTCTCTAGTTGAAGAGTGGCTATCAAAGAATAGTACAAGGGATCCTGAACCCGTTCACATTTTAGTAGCCTGGCATGTTATACATACAACCGCTGGTGCCGGAAATATTAGTGATGGAGCAATTTACGAACAAATTGATTGGCTTAATCAGGCATTCATTGCTCATAGTATTTCTTTTACCGTAGACAGCATTGATAGAACAGAAAATAATGATTGGTTTGACAGTTGGTATGGTAATGATGCCTGGCCAGGCATGCAGGAATTGAATGTAGATCCGTATCATTATTTAAATATTTATACTGCTAACCTTTATGATGATGGCGTCGCTGGCTGGGCATATCTAGGCAATGGATTTGGGCCAAGTGATTATCGACAAAGTGTAAACCTTGATTTTCGTGAGGTCGCCTGGGGGAATGATACGGGGACACATGAAGTGGGTCACCATTTGGGGTTAAATCATACTTTCTACCAAAATTGTACCAATCCAAATGATGGAATAGATGATACTCCGCAAAATCATGAAGATTATCTTTGGGAATGTAATGAAAATTTAGACAGTTGTCCTGATGATGAAGGCAATGATCCAGTTCATAACTATATGACCTATACAAGTAGCGCATGTCAATATGAGTTCACACAAGGTCAGGAAGACTGGATGCATTATATTATAGAAAATTATCACCCTGGTTATTTTGATAATCCATTTAATTACCCAGACCTATATATCAGTGACCTGAACTATCAGTTTGATACAGATGGTGATGGAGTATTCAATCCTGGTGATTCATTGCGCATACGTGCTAATGTAGGTAATTACTGGGGTGCAGATGCAGATAGTGTTTTCTTGATACTTTCCACAGAAGACGACAGGTTAGTTATCCTGGATAGTACAGTACAATTTGAAACCCCAATTGCTCCTGGAGAAATTTCGTTTACATTATTTGACTGGTTTCAAGTATTTGCTGAGCCTGATGCGTCTTTGGGGAATATTTCATGTAATATAAATATAAGTACAAGCAATGAAGATTTTCCTTATGAAACTGATGCTGAAGTTGAAATATTACTTTCTTTGAATCAATACGGTTTCCCGATTGATAACATGGTTATTAAATCTTCACCCCTGATTGCTGATGTTGATGGAAACTTGATCGGGGAAGTTTATTTTGGTGATGAAAATGGAGATCTATATGGCTATATGATTGCTGGCATTCCCCAGCCCGGTTTCCCCTTTAGTACAGGGGATAACATTCGTTCCAGCCCTGCCGTTGGTGATGTAGATGCTGATGGCAACAATGAGATCG
>CAZBBE010000251.1:0-1738 GCA_964489755.1 uncultured bacterium
TCTCGCTGCAAAAATTTGAAGAAGCTGCTGCTTTGAGAGATTCAGAACAAAAACTTCACAGAAAACTCAAAAAAGCTCAAAAAAAATGGAATGAGGAGGATGAGAAAAACCCTGTGAGGATAACAAAAGAAATGATTTCAGATGTTGTAGCACAAATGACTGGTATCCCCATTAATAAGATTGCTCAATCTGAATCTCAAAAATTGTTAAATATGGTTAATGAATTAGGTAAGAAAATAATAGCTCAGGATGAAGCAATATATTGTCTTACACGAGCGATCAGGAGAGCACGAACCGGATTAAAAAATCCCGCACGTCCCATTGGTGTTTTTCTATTTCTTGGTTCGACAGGGGTTGGAAAAACGGAATTGGCGAAAGTGTTAGCTGAACACATGTTCAGCCACAGAGAATCTCTCATAAAATTAGATATGTCTGAATACGGTGAACGATTTTCTATATCACGGCTTATTGGTGCACCGCCAGGATATGTAGGATATCAAGAAGGAGGAAAACTAACAGAACAAATTCGAAGAAATCCATTTTCGGTTATACTTTTTGATGAAATAGAAAAAGCACATCCGGATATTTTTAATTTATTATTACAATTGTTTGATGAAGGTGTATTGACAGACAGTTTAGGCAGAAAAATAGATTTTAAAAACTCGATTATTATTATGACATCCAACTTGGGAACTAAAGATTTAAAATCTAATGCATTTGGTTTTGGTAATGAAAAAAACGGTTTTAACTCTAATAAAATTAAAGAGATTGTTTTAGGAAAAATGAAAAGTACTTTCAACCCTGAATTTATCAATCGAGTAGATGAAACCATTGTATTTAATCCATTAATGAAAGAAGATGCAATGAAAATAATAGATATTTTCCTGAAAGATTTGATAAAGAATTTAAATGATATCGGAATAGAATTTTCCATTACGAAAAAAGCCAAGGTTACAATGGTAGACCACGGTTTCAGCCAGGAATATGGTGCACGGAATTTATATAGAGAGGTTCAATCCTCATTAGAAGATCCCGTATCAGAAATGCTTTTAGATAACGAACTCTTATTGGGTGATATCATTAAAGTAGATGCTCAAAAGGGGAAGATAAAATTTAATATTATACAAAAAAAGACCCTTCAAAAGGACTCAAATAAATCCCTATCATGACCGGATTTAACCCATTGAGAGAATCCTGACCATTTCTGTTCTTAATCTGCCATAAATTAACATTTATAAATATTTTCTGCCATTTAGGCATATTGGGTATTGTGGTATAGTAATTGAGTTTTACAATCCACAAAAAGTCTATCGTTAATTTATTTATTAAAATTGGAGAATAAAACTCATGGGAAAAATCATTGGAATTGATTTAGGTACTACAAATTCCTGCGTTGCTGTACTTGAGGGTGGTGAACCAACAGTTATTACAAATCCGGAAGGAGGAAGAACGACACCATCTATTGTTGCTTTTACAAAGGATGGTGAACGTTTGGTCGGTCAGGCTGCAAAACGTCAGGCTGTGACAAATCCTGAAAATACAATCTTCTCTATCAAAAGATTTATGGGACGTATGTATAATGAAGTGGATACGGAAATAGGCGAAGTTCCTTATGAGGTAGTCAAGACTTCTAGCGGAGTAGCGACTGTCAAAGCAGATGGAAAGGAATATACTCCTCCCGAGATCAGTGCCATGGTATTACAAAAATTAAAACAGATGGCAGAAGATCACCTGGGAA
>CAZBBE010000252.1:0-1731 GCA_964489755.1 uncultured bacterium
ACACAGGTAACCGTTAAATCAACCGGTGACATTGGTTCCATAAAGGATGTATATTATTTTCCAACGACCTATAATGTAGAACTTCCCAATGGTTCGGTAGAAAAATTCAATACTTACGATCTTAATATTGAAGGAAAAACAATTCGAGAACCGGGAATTATCAAAAATAAGATATCAAAAAAACTAAATTCCGGTATGGATTATGATGTGAGTTTATTTTGTGTCAAAACAGTCCTCTGGCAAGAAATAAAAGCTGATATATCTGATGTTTGGACTCGCCTAATATCACTGAAGGATTACCATTTATGGTATCCAGGAATTCAGCGAATGCTTCCCTTAAATGATATGGGGCGGTATGTGCATCAATATTCCTTTGACCAGCTTGACCTGAAACCCGGAAGCCATGTGAGAACTAGGAGCAGAGCGCTGTTTCCATTTTTAAATGGGCGAATTATGGGCATGGAAAAGGAGAAAAAATTCACATTATTTCTACGGATAAATCCACTGTTAAAAGAACTGACGCAATTTGATTTAGAAGAAAAGAATGATAAAATCCTGGTTACATGTACCCGAACATATAAAGGATTATTTTCATTGATTGGATATTGGGGGTTTCATAAAAACAAATCCCTGTTGTTAAAAGACTTTCAGGAAATATTCTTTCCTCAAATCGCTGAGGATAAAAAGAAAAAAGAGGAAAAAAGTACTGAGAGAGAATCTGCACCAGTCATGAATAGAGAAACAACTATTGCTTATGCTGTAAATAAAGGCATGGCAGGAGATATGGATTTCATCAATTCTATCCCTGACAAGCCCACGAGGGGTTTGGCAAAAGCGGCTTTGGTTAGGGCAAAGCGTACCGGTATTATTCCTCCCATGCCGGACATTCCTCTTGGAAAGGTCTCATCTGAAACTATAAAACAAAAAACAGATGTAGATGGTGTCCCAGTGTTTGAAGATACTCAGGATTTGATTCATTATGCTGTGAATCTGGCATTGGACGGAAATATGGACGTGATCAACGGGATCCCAGATAAACCTACAAGGGGTAAAGCAAAAGCCCTTATGGTCAAAAGTAAACGAACCAGAGAACGTCCGCCTATGCCTGAAATTCCGATTCAAACAGAGTCATCTTCTGCCGGCAATGAAGATGCTTCTTCCCCCAAGTTTGAATCTACTGAAGATCTCATTCACTATGCTGTAAACAAAGCCCTGGATGGTGACATGGAATTTATCAATTCTATTGAAGCAAAACCCACCAGAGGAAAAGCCAAAGCGATGATGGTAAAATGCAAGCGTGCAGGGAATCGTCCCCCTATGCCGGAACTCCCAGGGCATGCGGAAAAGTCAGGGCAGAGGAAAACTGAGAAAGATGAATCGGAAGAAGAATTGATGAAACGCCTCATTGCGGCGGGAATAGAAGGGAATATGGAAGAAATCAATGCGCTGGATAATAGAGTCATTAGAGGGAAAATAAAAGCGGCAATTGTTCGGGAAAAACGGAAAATAGGAAAATAAATTAGTTCCAATTAATTTAGTTTAACAAATCTTGTGGAGGATTCCAAAAACTATCATAACCGAGTTCAAATTGTTTCCATGATTGTGTGTACTCTATTGATGATTGGATATATTTTAGTTGTGTCCTATGTATTTTAATTATGTTTGATTGGCTTTCCTTTCAATGGTTGATGGAAAATTTGGGATGGATAGTTCTTGGATTACTTTTAACCC
>CAZBBE010000253.1:0-1731 GCA_964489755.1 uncultured bacterium
TAATAAAAGGAGAATTACAACAATGAAAAACTATAAACTGATTTTACAATCATTATTATTTCTTAGTTGTGCTTTCAACAGTTCGATTTACGCGAAAGATAACACAGTGGTATTCGTAACGCTGGGTGATATGGACTATGTTGCAGATGATTCATTATATGGAAATCAAGCTTTAAAAGTACCTGAGATAACTCAAAGTGTAATGGATCATGGTGGTGTTTTAGCATTCATAGAACGACCTGCAAACGATGATAGACCGCAACGATGGAGCCAATTACCACAATTAACCTTATCGTTTGATAATCCTACCTTTATGTATCTCAGCCACGGCATAGGTTTAGTCAGGCTTTCTTACCAATCATCCAAATCAATCAAGGATGCTATTGAATACACAAAAGATAAGAGACTGAAGCTCGTGATTTTCTAATAAATCCCTCCCGTATTACTAACTTATTTTAGTATAAACAACAAGCCCCACTTACGTGGGGTTTGTTGTTGGTGGGATGATGGGTAGATTTTGATATAATGTTTATTCCACTTGTCATATTCCTTGGAAGTTTATTAGTAGGACAGTACCAATTTCAGGAAATAATTGAATTGAATGATCCACCTAATTTATTTGACCCAATTTATCAGTCATCTTTAGCCCTGCCTTATATTGAATCTTTTAACAATTTTGATTTTGACAAAGGAAGAAAGATAAATACAATCTGGGGTATTGAGCATTTTGGCAACAGGCATGGTATTAATTATTGGTTTGAAAGATTTAATGAAAACACTGTTTTGGCACTTAAAGTTTTTCCCAAAGATGTAGCTGCTATGGCAAATTGTGCCAGTATTGATAATTGTCCAGATTTGGATACTTTAGCCTGTTGTTCAAGCCGAGATAGATGCGAGGCTAAGGTGTACCCTAATCATACTTCTGGCTCATTTTTTTATGGATGGAAATTTATGATTCCAGAAGATTTCATTTTCCAAAAAGAAGGTAAGGATAATATCAACTTTGGAGAAAAAACCCGCCATTTCATTGCCCAATGGCATCAGGCACATATTTATGAATCAACCAGGAGAAACCCGAATATTAAATCCTTAAAAGTTAAATGGAAGTATAATCAAACCGTTGGTTGTGATGGAAGGAAATTAGATTTAAGAGGGAAACCACCAATCACATTCAATTTAATGCATGACGATCTGGATAAAGATCAACGCTTAGATCTGGTTATTTCCTATGGTACACAGTATAATTTTCATTGGTTGGAAGATTGCATTCCTGATACTAATTCTATAAAGGGTGGAAGGCAGTATAGATTAAAGAATATAGTTCAGACGGGTGAATGGGTTTCTGTGCTTACTGAAATCAACTGGTCAACAGAAGTTGGTGAAGGTTATATGCGTGTTTGGATCAATGATCTGCCATATCAGATTCAAATGCAAGATGGAGAACGAATTCTTACAACAAATAAAGAAAAAATGCCATCGAAGTTAAAAGGTGCAAACCTTTATATTGACTCCCATGGCTATGCACAGCCAAACTACTTAAAATTGGGTCATTATCGTAGCAATATGGCTGTTCCTCATATAATTTTCATTGATGATGTTCAGATTACATCAGACCCCATCCGGTAGCGTGATTTTTTGTTTGTGGGATAATGGCTAGATTTAATTATGGATAACAGGAATTTGAAAAAATTATATCCAATCATTGCAGGAATGGTCCTATGGCTGGCTGGA
>CAZBBE010000254.1:0-1702 GCA_964489755.1 uncultured bacterium
GTTTAGTTGTCATTATGAAGAGAATATTATTTAACAATATGGATATTGAATCAATTCGTAAAGATATCATAGCTGAAGTAGAATCTGAAGAAATTCATGATAAAGCGGAAAAATTTAATTTTGGATTTACCATTTCAAATATAGGCCCTAAAGTTGCATTTATAGATCCCGCTCAGGCAGATCCACAACCCACAAATCTTGCAATAGGGGTGAAATACAAGGTGATTGATAGCGAATTCAATAAATTATCACTTATTTATGATGTAAACAAATTACTGGTTGCATCATACCCTGACATGGATTGGAATGGTGACGGAATTATTGGAGGTTGCGATGATGACGGACATTGTACAAATATCCCCAGGAGTGGTGACTATAATAAAGATGGTGATCAAGAAAAAGCTCATACGGATCCCGTTTACCTTGCTATTTTCACTTCATGGGTTGATGACTGGCTGTTAGGCGGGGATACTGATTTTACTGGAAACGGTGAAATTGGTGGATTTGATTCAAATGGATTTCAAACGGATCCGATTTTTTTTGGAGAACAGGGATATGGAAAATATGGATGTAAAGGTCAATCTGACGAAAACGCTGTCAACCAATGCGATGCAAATAATTTAGTTTTAGAGGTTGGTACTGGTGATGATAGAACTATAAATAATGAGTTGGAAAAACTTGTTCATAATTTTGGAATGGAATATTGGTATTCCAAGTATTTTGCGCTTCGGGCAGGTTATTATTTTGATCAGTCTGGAAAAATATCAAATCCAACCTTTGGAGTGGGACTTCGATTTTCCGGCTATGGGTTTGATTTTGGATACACCTCCGGTGAGCCGGGGCACCCGCTTACCAACACGATGCGCTTTTCCCTTAATTGGGAATTTTAATACCTTATCGTATTTAATGTATAAAAGATTCAGCAGGATTTCTATCCCATTCCTGCTTTTCTCACTTAATAACATTTCCGGTGATGTAATTGGACAAAAAAAAGTAATTTGTCTTCGGGTGGAGTTTCAAGAAAGTGAATCCTCGGGGACTACAGGTAATGGTCACTTTTTAATGAATCCAGATACAACCTGCGGAAATTATATCATTGACCCGCCTCCACATGACAAGACATATTTTCAATCTCAACTGGAAGCAGTCAATAATTATTTTCACTCAGTTTCTTATCAAAAATTTGGAATAGATTTAGACCAATCAAATATATTCCCGGAATCGAATAATTTGGCTTACACTCTTCCATTTCCCATGGATTATTATAATCCTTATGGAGAATCGGAATCTTTAAAGGAAGAGAGATTAATCACATTATTCAAAGACGCAATTTTCGTTGCTGATTCAGTAGATTTAATTTCATTTGAAGATTCTGATTTTGTAATTGTGTTTCATGCAGGCATTGGACAGGATTTTAGTTTGCCATACCTTGACCCAACCCCAGAAGATATTCCCAGTACTTATGTTGATCGTGACATGTTAGGAGAACCATTTCTGGGTGTCGAACACGGGATAATCCTCCCTGAAACTGAAAACCACCTCTTATTTGAAGAAGGAAGTATATTATTTGATCAGGCATCAGAACCTTGTGATTACCAATACGGTTTAACAGGAGTTATGGCTTTGATGGTGGGATTTGCTTCCGAGTTACCTCCATTGTGGGATTTAGAGTCCGGAGAAAGCCGAATCGGTATTTTTGGAT
>CAZBBE010000255.1:0-1688 GCA_964489755.1 uncultured bacterium
ATGAAATTAAAAGACCTGTATATGATTACCAGCGAAATCATTGAAGTTGATGGCAGTCATGTAAGCATTTTTTCCGGTGCAAACCTGGGACTTAAAAAGGGAGCATTGTTTGAAATATCTTCCAAGGATAAAATAAAAACATATAAAGGAAAAACAGTCACTCTTCCTGGAAAATCACGGGGTTTCATAAGACTAACAGATGTGGGATCTGATGGCAGCAGGGCAAAGGTGGTACGGAAATGGCGAAAAGTTAAACCGGGACACAAAGCGTACGAAATGAAAGGTTCCCCCACAATTACGGACCTGAATTTTACCTATTCCAAGGATAGAAGATATGAAGTTGCAGGAAGCTTTTGGATAAACCCTTTTGCTGAATTCTCCGGAAGTATCAATGGCTATCTGGGATCAGTTATTGACTCCAGGAATAAAATGAATGGATATCTTGGATTTGGCACCAATTTAGATTATACCCTTTTCTCAGGTTTTGGTACAAAAGGCTCTGTGTCATTGGAACTGCCTGCTTTGCTTGCCCGAAGAGGTGACGATGATGGTCATAATGTTATTTCTTTTTTTTCGGATCCATCTCTTGATGGTAATCTCGCTATTCAAATTGGTCAGAAGAGAGATATTGTCTTAACGGCGAGCTATGTTTTCACCAATATTCACGGCCCCTGGCAATGGCAAAAGGATACGGGTGAAAATGATGAGGATGGGAACACTATCACTGAGACAGAACCTGCAGTCTGGAATGGTTTCGAGCCAGTTATTGAACCTGAAGGTTTATATTTGTCTATTACACTACGAAAACTCAGATTCTAAACTGTCTTTTAAAAGGGGTTAATGAGTGTCATTTGAAAATAGGGTTTTGGGCCTGTTTCTATAGCGTCTCCTGAATCTGTATTATATAGTTTTTCCCAATCCTTATTCCATTTTTCAGGCGATTGTGCCCAGCCATAACTAAAAATAAATAATGGAGCATTTGCTAGAATAAGAGACAGTCTGAATTCAGCTCCTGTGGTTATAATCAAATCTCCCATTTTACTGCCTTCATTCCAGGCATTCCCAAAATCGGAGATAAGAGCAAAAGTTGGTTTTCCAAATTTTATAACTTTCAGAACTTCAATAATATCTAATGGGATTACGGGTGCTCTTAGTTCGATTGTACCCATAAACGCTTGATCCCCCATTTGCTTTCCAGAATATCCTCTTGGCGTCATGTATTCTCTCCCCGGTGTTAAAGTGCCTGCTATGTAATAATTGGGAATATCAATAATTCCCAATTTTTCTTGGTCTGGCGGATCTCCACTCATCCTTTCGTAACGACCACGGCCATAAAGAGAAAATGGACCAACTTTTCTGTTTGTATAAAGATCTATCTCTGTTTTTAAATAATCAAAGTCACCCCAGAGTGAAGGGCTGGATTTTTTTATGAGTATTTCAAGGCCATAGCCCTGATTAGGAGAGAACATATTTCTTACATGGTTCCTTTTATTTAAAAAAGCGTATCTAAGGTTGATGCTGCCTTCTTTACCAGACTCTGGATATTCAAAAACATCGGATGAAAATCGGGTCGTATCAAATAGGGCTACACGATCCATAAATTGAAACGAGTAATCCAGAATATGATTGGCCGACAAGGAATGTCCAAAATTATAGGGATACCTGCCCCATAAAGAGATACCATTAAA
>CAZBBE010000256.1:0-1671 GCA_964489755.1 uncultured bacterium
TGTGTCTTCCCAAACATCCGCTATGAGCGCATCAGTTAACAAAACTTTAACATCCTGCAGGAGCTGGGGAAGCCGGTTTTCTGTTTCCAGAAACTCGTTACCGTTTGTCTCCTGTTCAGAAATTATCAAGCTGTCTGTAATTATGCTTTTATCATGAATGGAGACATTCGACGAATCCCTGCCCAAACAAAATGAGAGTAGAATGACAAATGGAAATATCCGTGTAACTTGTTGTATCAAAAGGATTTATAATTGATAAATGGGGCGGAAATTAAGGGAGATTGAATAGTATGTCAAGAAATTTCAACTTTTTCGAATTCGGGTAATGAGGTCTGATGTGGAATATCCTTTGAGTACAGTAATGAGTACAACCTGTCCCTCGGATGCTCTGACTATATCCGCTCCTACAACATTTTCAACAGAATAATCACCGCCCTTCACTAAGAAATGGGGAACGATTTCCTTAATGATTTCACGAGGCGTATCTTCCTGAAAGATAGTAACTCCGTCCACCATGGAAAGGCTTTGCAAGACTGAAGCTCTTGCATCTTCCGGATTTAAGGGACGACCCGGACCTTTCAGGTTTCGAACTGATTGATCTGAATTTAATCCGATGAGGAGCCGGTCACCCAGATTTTTTGCTTCCCTCAAAAGATGAATATGACCGGCATGGAGAATGTCAAAACAACCATTGGTAAAGACGATTTTCTCACCCAACTCTTTCCAGTGCCGGACCTTATCAATTGTCTGAATTCTGTTCCACCTATCCATTGGTATTTTTCAAAGGACAAACTGAACAAAATCGGTGTGTGGATAAATGGAAATCCAAAACCTTCAATCCCTGTTAGATATGAAATGACAGGGATTTATCCAAGAAGGCGTTTTTTCGCACAACATAAAGAATAACTGAATCAAAATCAGGATTTAGGTGAGACAACTAAGAGCAGGATATAATCTCATCTCCTGAATTTTAGGTGTTGAAAAACCTGAATTCATATGTCTCACGTTCGAAGAGAAGAACTTCCAAAATAAGGTTGGAGGGGTTCAGGTATTGATACACTGCCATCCTCTTTCTGATGATTTTCTAACAATGCCACCAAGAGCCTGGGAGTGGCTAACCCAGAACCGTTCAGTGTATGTACAAAATCTACTTTTCGGTCTGCAGAACGTCGATAACGAATATTTCCTCGACGAGCTTGAAAAGCCTCAAAATTACTGCATGAGGAAACTTCCAGCCATTGTTTTTCACCCGGTGCCCACACCTCCAGATCGTAGCATTTCGCCGCTGAAAATCCCAAGTCACCGGTACACAGGTTTACAACACGGTAAGGTAATTCCAGTAGTTGGAGAATTTCTTCTGCTTGACGGGTCAGGCTTTCATGCTCTTCATAAGATGATTCCGGTGTAACAAATTTTACCATTTCCACTTTATTAAATTGATGAAGACGCAATAATCCCCGAGTCTCTTTACCGTACGAACCCGCTTCCCTCCGGAAACAAGCTGTATTGGCAGCATAATAAAGGGGTAATTCATCTTCATCCAAAATCATTTCTGAATGGAGGTTTGTAACTGGCACTTCAGCTGTGGGGATGAGAAAAAGATCATCATCTTTCAGCCGGTACATGTCTTCTTCAAATTTCGGGAGTTGTCCGGTAGTAACCAGAGCGTCT
>CAZBBE010000257.1:0-1661 GCA_964489755.1 uncultured bacterium
TCTCTCTCGTCATCTGAAATCCACCTCTATCAAATAAATTATTTAACCCAAGTGATACCTCCATCTTTCCATCAAACAAAGATTTTGAGATTCCCATATTTGCCCACATGGTCCCTTTGTCACCAAACAGGTTTCCACCGGGAACTTTCATTTTCATAAAGAAAAATCCAAATTCAAAACTAAAATATTTAATGTATTTTTCCGGAAGACTAATCCGATTGTAAAGGGTCAATCGTTGATGGTTCCCATTTAGTTCGTAGTCACCTGAGGGGTCATCTAGTTTGCTGAAATTATATCCCCCTCCCAAAGTTTGTCCCATGATCATGAAAAAAAACTCTACACCCATGTTCTCTCCAGAATCAGCATTTTTAAATGTCAATACATTGCTGTTTTCATAGCGATTATCATCATACCACTCAATAACATTTTCAAGCTGGTGATAGTAAAGATTCGCATAGGCGAATCCCATTGGTATAGGACTTTTAAAGGACACTTCATATTGGGTTGAATATTCTGGCTTTAGAAAAGGGTTACCTATGAAGAGAAAATTTTGTGAGTATACATCTCTTGGGTAGGGGCGTATTTGACGGCTCCCATGACCGTGCCCGCCCGTACCAGGTCTGTTAGCTCGTTTACTCAATCCAAATTGGATGCTCTGTTTTTCATTGATGTTATAGGTAAAATGTAGGTCTGGATAAAGTGTTGTATAATCATCTATGTAAACGGAATCTTGTAAAGAGTTTAATATCTCGGCGTATAGTGGAATCTGTTCTGTGTCAGTTCCCTCGATAATATCCGATTTGAATGTAATATTTTTCCTTATATACTCATAACGTACGCTAGGTTTAATGCTGAAAGATTCACTTAGCTTTTGATTATATTCAATAAAAAAACTATGAATATCCCTTTTATATCTAAAAGTATTGACACCTGAAAAGGTATTATCACTGCTTTCAGTAAGTTGAAAATCCATGGTCTCAGTATTATTATTTAGCCGTCCATCATAACCAAACTCAATTTTAGTGTCTTGGTTGAAAGGGTGTTTGTAGGAAACATCTATATCAAGTCCATTCATATTTTCATTGAAAATGGTACTATCACCGATTAATGGCAATATCTCCGTTTCATCATCAAGGGCAAAATCATAATTGGCACTAAAATTAAATTCACGGTCTGGATTGTCAAATGTTTTCGCGATCTCAAAGAAACCTTCTACATCATAGTTGTCATCTCCGTCCTTTTCAATTGTTAATATATCAGGTAATTCTCTAGGATTATCCTGGTTTTTTGTTCCCTGTCTCAAATGTACTTTATAGTTCACCTCACCGGTTAGTATAAGGTTCTCATTAATTGAATAATCAGAGCCTAATTTTATAGATTGACCAAATCGATTAGATTCATTGTTAAATAAAAAAGAATACAGCGGGACTGTATCCTGAGGAATGCCATTAATATTAAAATAACGTACTTCTACATCCCTGTGTCCAAAAGTGTTACGCACACGGTTATTTAAATTGTATGAGGTATAAAAATTCCATTTTTCTGTTTTGTGATTTCCGTAGGCACTAAATCCATTCATATCACTCATGCCTCCGTAATTATTGTGTTTACCGTTGACCTTAATACTGCCATTTAATCCTTCATATTTTCCCTTTTTCATA
>CAZBBE010000258.1:0-1659 GCA_964489755.1 uncultured bacterium
GCATCGGTCAAGGCGTGGGTTGTGAGCATCCAATCACTTGCATTCAAGGGGTGCCCTCCATCGGATAACTGAAGGAAATTGATATCGCTGACTCCTGCAGCACCTCCCATGGTAACACCGAAACCAGCTGTAGCACCAATACCAAGACCACCATTTGCACCAAACTCATGTAAGATAGCAATCTCAGAATTTCCTGTCCAGTCACCCGGGCCACCTGTCTGATCAATGCTTGTGGCATTTCCATCTGCATCGGTAATGACAAATAGACTGCCGTCATAGTAACCGGATACATATACCTCGTCTCTACCGTCACCATCCATATCTGCAGCAGAAGCGCCCAGGGTCCAATCATCGGTAAGACCAAGTTTGCGGAAGGTGGTGTCTCCGATTGTATATGAGTCAGGACCGGTTGACTCAATAAAAAATATATTAAGGTTATTCCAACTGAAACAGGCTGCCTCAAGGAGGCCATCACCATCAATGTCGCAGATAATCATGTCCTGAGGGCTACCGCCTCCCAGACCATTTTCTATAACACCGTCCTTATCAACATCCCGGGGTGACATGGAATATTCTTCAACGATTGCTGCATCAGATCCGCCAATATCACCTGTAACGGACATAATGATGAACCGGTCACCAGAATATGGTGTTGAACCATCCTGGGTACCCCATCCCGCTAACGGATTAGTAGTTCCATTGTTTGCCAGAAGAATCTCATCCTGTCCGTCATTATCTATATCACCCACTGAAAATCCTTCTACCCGAGACTCAGCCAGGGAATCATTGAGAGCATCCATAAAATCAACTCGGAAAGCGGCTTCTGTACCATATCCATTATCTGAGCCATCCCATTCATAAACATGAAGTCCTGCATCAGGGTTTGATTCTCCCGTCCAGCGGCCTACATGAAAGATGATTTCACCATTCCCATCTCCATCTAGGTCTCCGGTATGTACATCTCTTGGGGTGGAATAGTCGGTTGTAATTTCTGCAGATGCCCATACAAAGGCTAGAGTATCTGTTCCAGCTTGTTCAAAGCAGTAGACCTGACCGCCATTCGCATAACTGGTAACCCATACTTCCTTATTACCGTCTTGGTCCAGATCTGTGTCCGACAGGACACCACGCCCTGCATAGAATGAGTCACCTACAAACAGGCTGTCGATCGAGGGCGCAACACCAGTCTGGACAAATTCATTATCAGCAAAGAGACAGGTAGTAGTAAAAATTATTGTCAGCAGTAATTTCTTCATAAAAATCTCCGTTTTATAATAAAATCTCTTTCAGATAATACACTCTGATACGGAAATAATCAAATATTGCTATCGGCTATTTATTTCAACCGTTTTGTGTGAGAGGTGGTAATATCTAATACACAGGGGGTGACCTTTGGAATAGAAGAACTTTGTTCTCCTATATATACAATTAATTTATAGTTTTATCTCTCGTGGAAATGGGGGCATGTATATATTATAATCTAATAAATTATCCCAGTTTAAGTATTTGACCGAGATAAAATCTTAATGCTATCTCAAGAAAACCATTTTCTTTTTATCTATAAAATCATTGGATGTGAACTGAACAAAGTACACACCAGTGCTGACAAATTCACCATATTCAGACTTTCCATTCCAATCTATAGTGTGAATACCTTTT
>CAZBBE010000259.1:0-1657 GCA_964489755.1 uncultured bacterium
TCAATATCATCATAATGAATTTCTGTAAACACAATTTGCTCTTTAATACCAAAATTATAATTTCCTTGACCGTCAAATGATTTAAAAGATAATCCAGTAAAATCCCTGGTTCTTGGCAACGCAATAGAATTGAGTCTCTCTAAAAATTCGTACATTCGGTTCGCTCGAAGGGTCACTTTGGTCCCAACGGGAAATCCCCTTCTTATTTTAAAATTAGAGATATCAGTTTTGGCTTTCGTAATGATTGCTTTTTGACCTGAAATGGCTGTCAATTCATTGACTGCACTCTTTAGAGATTTTGCATTGACCTTTGCATCACCAACACCCATATTTAATATAATTTTGGATATACGGGGACACTCCATAACAGTTGAATAATTGAATTTTTTAGTTAAATTTCCAATTATCACATCTTTATAATATGTTTTCAATGCGGGAGCATACCCATTCTTCTCTCTAACATCACCTTTTTTGGCTGCCGGTTTTTTAGTGACAGGAGATTTTCCCTTAGTTTTTTTCTTCTTTGAAGGAGTTGATTTATTATTTTTTACTTCAACCATAATAGTTCTCAGTTTTAGCCGTTAATCTCTCCACCGGATTTTTTCGAAATTCTTACCTTAGTTCCGTCATCCAAAAATTTATATCCAATCTTAGTGGGTTCCCCATTATGAAGAACAACAACATTGGATTCATGCAAAGACGCTTCCTTTTCAATAAACCCACCTCCTGGATTTTCCTGTGTAGGTCTTGAAGACCGTTTAATTAAATTAATTCCCTCTATGATCACCCGGTTATTCTTTGGAAAAACCTTTAGCACTTTCCCTTCCAGTCCTTTGTGATTACCGTTAGTAACTTGTACGTTCATACCTTTTTTTATTCTCATTAGAGAACCTCAGGTGCCATAGATACAATTTTCATAAATCCCGCTTCCCTCAATTCACGGGCAATTGGACCAAAAATCCGAGTACCTCTCGGCTCACCGGCTTCAGTCAACAATACTGCTGCGTTATCATCAAATCGAATATAACTTCCATCCTTCCGGCGGATTTCCTTTCTTGTACGTACGATAACTGCTCTCACAACTTGTCCTTTTTTAACTATACCATTGGGGAGCGCTTTCTTTACTGTGACCACAATTAAATCTCCGATGGTTGCATACCGACGTTTACTACCTCCGAGAACTTTGAAACAAAGGACTTCTTTTGCTCCGCTATTATCTGCTACCCTTAATCTGGTTTCCTGCTGAATCACTACACCTCCCCCATATCCAATGACTCCCTTATAATTTCACTCACCTGCCACCGTTTCCTTTTACTTATAGGTTTGGTTGAAATGATCTTCACAATATCACCATTTTTAGGAACAACAGAAGCTGTATGTGCAAGATATTTTTTATAACGCTTTATGAACTTCTTGTACATAGGATGTTTTACTTTTCGGGTAACTTTTACAACCACCGTCTGGTCCATTTGTGTGCTGGTCACTTCCCCGGTTAGTGTTTGTCTTTGCCTGTGTTCTGCCATAGAATTTTATTCAGTCAATTCTTTCCTAATTCCCAGTTCCAATTCTCTCAAAACTGTTTTAACTTGAGCAATTTCTCTCTTCAATACTCTTATTTGTAAGGGATTTTCAATTTGCTGCAATGCTTTTTGAAATC
>CAZBBE010000260.1:0-1635 GCA_964489755.1 uncultured bacterium
GGCTACTGGCTGAGAAGTTCTGGGGAGGGTGAGATAACCTTATCTGCTTCAGCTATGACAAGCAGAATTAGATCATTAGAACCATCTGAACACTTGAACGCATTAGTATTCAATAACACCACCTTGTATTTTGGTGAAGGTGTTCCTGAAGAAAATATATTGAACTATAGTCTGCCCCCGAAACCACCAACTGGTGCAAGAGACATTCGTTTTTCTGGCGACACCAAACTCTGCACAACTGATGATTGTGTAATTGAAGTCATGAATAATAGCAATTCACTCACTTTTGAATTTGAAATAAAAGATGGCAAATATTGGGAGTTAGCTCCTGTCATTGAAAATGGAGCGGAGTGGAGTGTGGCAATCTCATTATCTGATCAAGGACAGTTCACTTTGGATTCAGGGAGGGATGAACAGTGGATATTGAGAAAGTCTGCACTAACCGTTCCAGAAACATTCGCTTTACACCCAGTTTATCCGAATCCATTTAATCCGACCACCACGTTACGATTTACCGTAGGAATAACCCATGCGTCATCCCTACTGCAGGTTTTTGATATAACCGGGCGGTTGGTGGAAACCCTTATAGATGAACACCTGAAACCAGGGATCCATTCTGTTCAATGGAATGCTTCCAGATTTTCCAGCGGGGTGTATTTTGTTCATCTAGAGTCAGAATCTTTTTCCCAATCACAAAAGATCATTTTATTGAAATAGGATAGACATAAAATTTTGCGAAACATCTTTCAAATCAAAAAAGTATCAATTGGTAGATTTTCTTTAACACTTTTATTTTTCGTATACCTCACTCCGGTGCACTCCATCACCGGTTATCTTCGTGAAGCGGAAACATCGTTTTGCATGGATGCCTGTGGCATTTATTATCTTGAGGACGAATCCGGTGTATTTATTTCCCGGATTACACATTTGAATGATTTGGAAACGCTGGAGCCATATGTCGGCAGGTTTGTAGAAATCGAAGGGGAGGAGGTTACGTGTGTTACGTGTGAGGCAATTGATGTCTCTTCTATAATAATTTCTGATGAGTGTGAATCCCCGGTAGAATGTTTCGCTGATCCCTGTGAAGTAGGGGAGTGTCCTGCCTACCCGGAATCGGAATGTGTAGCAAACTACTGCGATGGGTGCTGGGCTGATTTTTATATCAATGGTGAATTACTAGATTGTTCTTCAAATCTTGAGTGTATTGATCTGACTGGGATTGATTTCGGTGCATGTGATATGGCTTTGGGAATTGGCTGGAGTGAGATAGAATGTCAATATTTTTCTGGGTGCGACTGGGTTGTTGATGGTGTGGATTATTCCGATGCATTCTTTGCTACCATGGAAGAGTGCTATGCTGTCTGTTCTGCAACACTACCGCAAGAAAGTGTCTCTATTGACTATCTTTCAGGCTGGAACCTCGTGGGCCTGCCTCTTGATGTGGAAGATGCATTATATAGCACCTTATTTCCTGAATCAATCGATGGGACGCTTTACTTTTTTGATAATGGCTATATAGCTCAATCATATCTTATTTATGGTGAAGGATACTGGTTACGGTTTTCCAATGCTGGAATTATTATCATTACCGGCTTTCCAATCAGTGAACTTACAATTAGCCTGAATGAAGGATGG
>CAZBBE010000261.1:0-1627 GCA_964489755.1 uncultured bacterium
TATGGATAGGGTTCACAGAAAAGCGTAAATGGTTAAGAAATTTAGGATATCTTGCTTTGTGTCTCGTCATTATTCAAGGATTGTTCGGAGGAATTACGGTTTTGTTTTTTTTGCCCACTGCTATTTCTATGGTCCACGGTGTGATGGCCCAGACTTTTTTACTGGTTTTAATTTTAATCGCCTATTGTTTGTCAAGCGAGTATTATAAAGAATCTTCAATTTCTAAAACTCGTAATAATGAAATGATTGAAAAATGGTCTGTTATCGCCTTCATAGCTATATTCATTCAATTGATCCTGGGTGCCTGGATGCGTCACATAAACGCTGGATTGGCAATCCCCGATTTCCCTACTATTGGATGGAGTTGGATTCCGTTGATAAATGAGGATACATTGCAAAGAATAAATGATTGGCGTTTTGACTCTGATCTTTCTAATATCACTTTTTTCCCGGTTTGGGTTCATTTTATTCACCGCCTGTGGGCAGTCATAGTTTTGATAACAGTATTCACATTCGGCCATTATTATTTTAGAGGGGAAAAAGAGTTTAATCCAACCATGACACTGCTTTTTCTTGGTATCCTTTTTCAAATAATGCTGGGAGCTTTTACAATATGGTCAGGGAAAGACCCCCTGATTACCAGCTTTCACGTTGTAAATGGTGCATTTCTATTAGGGTTATCTTTCCTGATGGTTCTTCGTTATTCATCCAAAATTGATTATTTACGGAGGGTTCACGTTGAGGCTTAATAGACGAAAAGCATCATCTCAGTTAAGGGGATTTTTTGAATTGTGTAAACCGAAAATTCTTGTGATGGTTTTGGTAACTACGATATTGGGATTTTACTTGGGTGGGAATGTAATTTCTTCTTTTCGGTTACTTGTTGTAACCTTGTTGGGAACCGGGTTGTGTGCAGGAGGAGCAGGAGCTTTAAATCACTATCTAGAACGAGATGCAGATATGCAGATGGAAAGAACGAAAAATCGTCCTTTGCCATCAGGAATTATTCAACCATCACAAGCATTAGTGTTTGGAATCATTCTTGTACTATTAGGCTGTACCCTCTTGAGTTGGAAAGTGAATCTGCTCACCGGATTTTTATCTTTACTGACTGCATTTCTTTATGTGCTAGTGTACACACCTTTAAAAAAAATTACATGGCTGAATACTACCATTGGGTCCATTCCCGGAGCCATTCCTCCCATGGGAGGCTGGACTGCAGCAACTGGCAGTTTAGATGTGGAAGCATGGTTATTATTTGCAATTTTGTTTTTCTGGCAACATCCACATTTTTTTGCGATTGCCTGGGTGTGTAAAGATGATTATGAAAGAGCTGGATTCAAAATGCTCCCGGTTGTGGAAAAAGATGGGACCAGAACGATCAGACAGATATTCTGGCATTTGACTCTTTTGATTCCGGTATCCATACTTTTCTATGTCAACGGGAATTCCGGATGGATTTATGCCATCGGAGTATTTATCCTTTCTCTCATGTTTGCCGGTTCTGCAGTCCCATTGGCATTCAATAGAACCAATAATAATGCGTTACTCATTTTAAAAGCATCTGTAATATATTTGCCTGCTTTGCTGATTTTAATTATAATAGATAGGGTGTACTATTTTGGAT
>CAZBBE010000262.1:0-1620 GCA_964489755.1 uncultured bacterium
CTTTTTTATATTATTTTCAGTGGTTTTATTTTTGGAGCATTTGATGAATGGTGGCAAAGTTTTATTTCAGATAGATGTACAAGTTTATTTGACCTGTTATCTGATAATTTTGGCATGCTGTTAAGCAGTATTTTTTTCTATAAATCATCTACTGAGAAATGATACAATCCCTGTACCTGAAAAATTTAGCAATTTTTTCTGAGCTAAATATTGATTTCCTTCCCGGACTAACGGTTATAACCGGTGCAACGGGAGCAGGAAAATCTCTAATTGTAAAGAGCTTAGCCTATGGATTGGGAGGAAAAGGAAAAAAAGTAATGGTGCGGTCAGGTCGCCCCCGTTCTGTTGTAGAAGTTGGAACCTCAAGTGGTACCATTCGGAGAATTCTGTCAAGTGCCGGAAGATCAAAATCCTTTATTGATGACGAACCCATAAAGGAAAACGAATTAATAAATCGGATTCCATATCGTGCCGATTTTCATGGTCAGCACGAACAACAAAGAATATTAATCAGGTCATCACATTTGAACTATCTGGATAGATATGCAGGCAATAACGAACTTGTAAGTGATATAAAAAAGACCTTTAAGAAAATTCTTACTGTAGAAACGAAATTGGAGCAAACCAGAAAAAAACTTACTGTAACACAAACTAAGAAAGAATTATTGGAATATCAGGCAAAGGAGATAGAATCTGTCTCTCCGGAGACCGGAGAAGATGTGAATCTGTTAAAACAGTATAAAAAATTATCCAGTGGTGAATCCTTATTTCATTCTATTGATCACTTAGTACATTTAATTGAGTCAGGGGAACAATCAATAATATCTCAAATTCAGGATAGTCTGAATACGTTAAAGGAGATGATAAAAATTGACTCTGATTTAGATAGTTGCATTAACGATATGGATTCCGCTAGAATTTCAATTCAGGAGATTTCTAACCAATTAATGAGGTATCAAAATTTAATTGAAATGGACCAGGAAAAATGTTCACTTATTGACCATAGGCTTCAGGAAATAGAGGCATTAAAAAGGAAATACGGCGGTACCATCGAGTCTGTACATTTAAGATTAATAGAAATGAAAGAGGAACTATCCTCCTTTGAAACATATCACCAAAAATTAAATTTTCTTGAGTTGGATTTAGCCTCTCTGAAGGAAACCTATAAAGCACGAGCACATCAATTGCATGATTCACGGCTTGACTCTGCAAAATTGCTCCAATCCTCAATAGAAAAGGAAATGAAAAACTTGAATATTTTAAAACCTGAATTCAATATTCATATTGGAAATAAAGAACAGGAAGATTCGTTTGTAATTTGTGATAGGGCTCACGTAAAACCAACACCAACCGGTTTTGATACTGTGGAATTCTATTTGAGTACAAATCCGGGAGAAGACCCTAAACCCTTGACTGATATTGCTTCGGGTGGAGAAATTTCCCGTATCATGCTATCCATCAAGACGGTTTTTCAATCAAATGACCCCGTTGATACGTTGATATTTGATGAAATTGATTCCGGTATCTCCGGTGAAACTGCAGAAAAAGTATCTCACGCATTAGCGCGACTTGCTGATGTAAAACAGGTGATATGTATTTCTCACTTACCTCAAATCGTTT
>CAZBBE010000263.1:0-1614 GCA_964489755.1 uncultured bacterium
TTGAAGCAGTATGTCCTCCGCTACTGGGAAACAGAGTTCAAACAGTTAAAGCCCCAAAAAAACAGGTCAGGAAACCGTACCTACAGGCAGGCAGACATTGATACCATATTAACGATCAAGTCTTTATTATATGATAAAAAGTTCACTATTGTGGGCGCCAGGAAGCAATTAAACACTGGAGTTGAGGACATGGGGGATGGTAAGGAAGGTTCTGCGTCTTCCGGGCTGAGCGAAAAACAGAAAACTGCACTGGGTGAGATCAAGGAGGAACTGCAGAAAATTCTTGATATCATTTCTGAGTGATCCAGTGTAATTAAATTCGGAGCGTGGCGTAGCCCGGTAGCGCACTTGACTGGGGGTCAAGGGGTCGCGAGTTCAAATCTCGCCGCTCCGACTATAATATTTCAACTTTTTAGGATAATGATATGAAAAAGACAGCATTATTTTAACAAATAATTTATTCACAATTTGTTTCGTTTAATAAATGATTATAATTTCGGTTGTATTTAATTAAATAAAATGGAGAAACTATGAAAACTAGACTTATCGTATCATTTCTAATTGTTGGATTAATTGGGTTCTGGGGCTGTGAAGAAGATAGTACAACAGCTCTTACCGATGAAGAAATTCTGGCTTCATTTCCAGGGATATATACAGCAACAAGTTACATAAACCATCCAGGAGGGGATTGTGCTGCTTCCGATGGCATTTCATCAGTGTGTTCTGGTCCTGATGAGACACTTTCTGAGGCTGATTGTCCAGCAGGAGTGTGCTTTGATGGAGTTTCTACTGATGAAGCTACCTGTCCTGATGGCGATTGGTATACTGCTATTTGTGATAATTTTAATGATGAAGAAATGTATTTAAATGAAACAAGTTGTGATTCAGCAGGTTATCATTGGATACCTTTAGGTTGGGTGCCTATAATAGAAATTGCTGGATCCATGTCGATAACCTTTTCTGAGGATGGAGATTACCAAGGTACAGATTCTCCATGTAGAAACGAAACCACTGGTGAGGAAATGATTGCATACGCTGGAGATCCAGCTGCTTGTGAAGCCGCTGGTGGGAGTTTTCGTGGACCTTATGGAACTTGGACATTGACTGGTTCAACACTTTCTATGTCTGATGCAAGAGCCGATGACGAAGAATCTACTGGTACAATATCAGGGAATACGGTTACCGTTGAAATGGGTGATCCGGCTCATTGCAGTTGTGAGGGAAGTGATTGTGAAGCCGCAGACGCAGCAACTGAGGAATCAACCTGTACGGCTGGTGGTGGTAATTGGAGGCCTGCTGAATGTATGGAAGTTATTTTTACAAAATCTTAGTATCAACAAATTTAAAAGCCTCATTTTTATGAGGCTTTTTTTTTAATTTTATTTTTTTTTAAATCTTCAGTGGGCAGATCAACTTATCAAAAGACCCCACGGAAGTGCTATCCTTTGATTTCCATTCTCTTTGTAAAAAATGGGAATTGGATAAATTGAAGAAATAAAACTAATTTAATTAACATGTAAACTATTTTTTCTAGAAACGATACTTTTTACCCTTGTAAATTGCTAAAGCAAAACCAAGCTATTTTTCTGTATTTTATGTATTTCACTTGTCAAT
>CAZBBE010000264.1:0-1543 GCA_964489755.1 uncultured bacterium
GAACCTACAATTTTTTCTATTTCGCTAAACTCTCCTTTAAGGAGTTTTTCAACAGCATCAATCTCTCCTATCCTCGATTCTGCACCAGGTTGTGTAATAATCGCACAATTAGGTACCAGAATTGCTGTATCTTCAACAAAAGTTGAGTCAGGGTAATTTTCATCGGGTGGTAACACCAATATATCCAAACCCAATTCTTCCAAAAGTTTTACATAGTTTTTGTGCTGCTGGAGAGATTTGGAACGGTTTGGTTTGCTTAAAGATGTGGTCGTGATTCCATAGATAATATTTTTACAGGGTGGACAAACAATTGCGTGGGTGAAATACATTAAACTAATTATTGAAATTGAATCATCTATCCCCTATTAAAGGATAAATGAACTATGTCAATCAACTTCAGAAAGATTGACCAGCTTTATTCCTATCTGCTCTGCTAGGGAGGTTATATGGGTATCTCGATAAAATTCACCATAATAGATTGCTGAAATACCTGCATTAGCAATCATTTTAAAACAGTTATAACATGGAGACGCGGTAACATAAATTTCTGAATTGTCAATGCGAACTCCATTCCTAGCAGCCTGTACAACGGCATTGGCTTCGGCATGAATGGTGCGAACACAGTGACCGTTTTCCATTTCATGACCAATTTCATCACAATGGTGCATTCCCCGAACACTTCCGTTGTAACCGGTAGATAAAATGGTTTTTCCCCGAACTATCACTGCACCAACATGCTTCCGGTCACAGGTGGACCGGGTAGCAACTTCATGGGCAATGTTCATGAAATAGGTCTCCCAGGAAGCTCGATCGCTCATAAAACAACTTCCGGAATAGATTTTGTTTTTCTCTCAGATTTCTCATTGGAATGCCCTTTTAAAATTTTCACAGTATTTTTTAAAGATTGAATGAACCGTTTTATATCTTCTTGTGTATTATAGACTGCAAAACTTATCCTTGCGGTTGCAGACACTCCAAAATGTTTCATCAATGGTTGTGCGCAATGGTGTCCCACACGAAAGGCAATTTCATCTTCGTTCATAAACATAGCCAAATCCTGAGGGTGAATTCCTTTTACAATAAAACTAATAACATTTTCACTGGGATTTCCCGAATGAAATAAATGAATTCCAGAGCTCTTATTCATTTCCTCAAGAGCAAATTGAGTCAATTGAATTAATTTCTTTTCAATAATGTCTAATCCAATTTCATTCAAAAACTCCACAGCTGCACCAAGTCCCACAACCTGAGCAATATTTGGAGTCCCCGCTTCAAATTTCCACGGTGGGTCATTCCAGGTTGACTCCTGAATTGTGACCTTGTCAATCATTTCTCCACCACCCTGATAGGGTTCCATCTCGTTCAATACATTTTTTCTGGCGTACAAGACTCCGACACCCGTTGGACCATACATTTTATGACCTGAAAAAGCGAAAAAATCACATCCTAAATTATTCACATCAATAGGGATGTGAGCAATGGATTGAGCACCATCAACAAGTAACACTGCATTAGTGTTTTGTAGTTTTTTTGAGATGGCTTT
>CAZBBE010000265.1:0-1532 GCA_964489755.1 uncultured bacterium
AATTGCTGTGTTTCCTTCATAGCAACAGTATTTTTTACATTATTTCTGGAATTACCCATTCCTTCAGCAAATCTCATCCAAAGTTCAGGATGGTTTTCTGCGCCCATTTCTTCATCTACCAGGTTTTCCAGAAGGATTTGCCTGGTTTTGATATCATCACAATTAGAATGAATTGCGGATAAATAGCGCGGGAAGGCGGATACATGTTTATAGTACTGTGCAGCGTATTCCTGAATGGTAGATACTTCAAGATCACCAGTATTCCATGCTTTGTAAAACGGATGATTTAAGAGATGATGGTTTTTGATTTGAGAATCGACTTGTTCAATGAATGATAATTCTGCCATATGGTATGTCCTTTCGGTTTGTAATAATAATAAAGCCGAAAATTAACTAAATAGGAGAGCTTGTTGAAAAACATATTTATATGAGGCAAACTAAAATTTTCTTAATAGAACATCGTTTTGATTTCACAAGATTCTCCCTGTTAGTCCTTGATATTAATCTTATTTCTTGACTCTGGTTTTTATTTTAGGTAAAATACTTACGAGTAACTTACGATTATTTAAAGAATTAGCGCAAGGTCACAGAGTTTTATAGACACAAGAGACACAAAGTGTATCTGGTGTTTGTATTCCCCATAAATTCTGTGTTTAAAGAGGAATGAAAAAGAAAAAATATCGAAAAAATATTTCACTGGCAGTGATTCGTGCTGTTTCCCGGCTCAATAATCATGCCCATCAGAAAACATCCCACCCTATTATCTTGAATAGGAAATCAGTTGCAAAACATTTATCAATACCCTCGTGATGAAACCATTGTCACCAAAATTGAAAAAATTTTTGGAATTTGTTCAGCGATTCACACTGACATGCGAGCAATCTCCATCCTACGAAGAGATCATGTTCGGGCTAGGATTTGAATCATTGGGGACGGTAAACTGGTATGTAAAGACCCTGGAAGAACAAGGTTATTTGTCTCGTGTGAAAGGTCCCAATGGAAAGCGGGCGCTCATTTTAATCCATGAGGAGTACGTCACAACCACAACAGCCCGCTTACCGTTTCTGGGCTTTATCGCTGCTGGGGAACCCATCGAAGCGCTTGAAAATGCCGAAATGATAGACGTACCACCACCGCTGTCTCACCCTGAGAACTATGTGCTCAGAGTAAAAGGGGATTCCATGATAGATGAGCAGATCCATGATGGCGATTTTATCGTGGTGCGCAAGACTGCGACGGCCCGGTTCGGGCAGATTGTGGTGGCGCTCATCAATGGTGAAGCCACATTGAAATGTTATGTTCCTAAATCCAATGGTGTGGAACTTCATCCCTGTAACCCAAAATTTCCAGTTATAAAGGTCAATCCCGAAGACATTTTTCATATAAACGGTGTGCTTCTCTATTCCTTCCGGAATTATTTGAATTAGGCCCACTTTCATGATAGCCCGGGACGTTTTTCACATACGTCTTAAGGAATTGGAACTCCAGGCCGAGCGGATCATGGATCCTGGCCTGAAGACACGCCCAGTGGC
>CAZBBE010000266.1:0-1512 GCA_964489755.1 uncultured bacterium
GTAAACGATGTATGACAAGGTCCTTTCCGTTTTCATCAATGATTCTGGGAGCAGAACCTGTCGTTTTTGCTAATACCTTTAGACCTCCTGATCTTAATCCCGCCGCCACCAGCCGGGTAACACTTGATTTGCCCCGTGAACCGTTTACATGAATCCTTAAAGGAATTTTTCCCAAAGCCTTGATATGGAGTGTATTTTCGAACCAACCAAAAAATATCAGGGAAATCAATAATAAAAGCAGGGTGTATAAAACAACAATATCCATTAAAAATCAAAATCTAAAAGGAAATAATTATATTATTTTTACTATCCCGATAATCAGAAATTTTAATTCCTACTTGATCAACATAGTTTTGATTGTCTTATCGAAATGTCCCGACTGCATTCGGACAAAATACATTCCACTGGGATGGGTACCAGCATTCCAAATTACCTGATGGTTTCCTGCATCTAAATAACCATTGGATAAAGTCTCTATTAATATTCCGTTTAAATCATACACACTTACTGAAGTGTGAGTCTGATCTTCTGTTGGAGGCACTGAAAATCGAATCTGGGTCACAGGATTAAAGGGATTGGGGAAAGCAGGAAACAAATTAAATTCAATCGGCAAAGCTGTAAAATCTGTTTCCTTCAGTAAAAATTCCGACTGATTACCAGGAATATTTATTTGTCCTTTTCCTGTTAATAAAACGGAATAGTCACTGGACAGGTGAGTTAATTCCCAGGTTTTCCCATCTATTATTTCAAAATCGATTGTTTCCGTTTCTCTTGAACTTAGAAGATTTAAAGTCCCTTGGAACGGACATATCCTATACTCATTATCAAAACGAACATCCAATACTGGTGTATCTAAATCAGATAAAAATGGTGGAACAGGAGGAAGACTGAACATCTGCTTTTGCTCCTCATCCAACTCTACTCCAAAATACAATTGAATTGAACTGCCGTTTTCATTTTTTAAAGTGAGAGTATTTACTTCATCAAAAAATGAATATTGGTCCATTGAACGTAACTCCTGTCCATCTGAATTCATTACAATGACACCTTCTCCTGATGTTCTCACCCAATAACCAGTTCCCGGTTCCAGTATTTCTGTTGATACATACGATCCTACAAATCCGTAATAGGTTAATGGAATAATAATACCCTGTGGATCGTTAATGGTAGTCACATCCACAGAGAATGATAATCCGGATATCAAATTCCAACCGGTGTTCAGGCTTATTTCCAGTTGATTTAATGAAAGTCCTGTTACCGAACCAGTCCCACCAGAATCCATCCTGAGCCAATATCCCATTCCATTCATCAGAATTTCTTCCGATATGTATCCCTGATCAAACGAGTACATTGTTCCTTCGATTGCATCGGGAAATAAATCCAAATAAAAATTATCCGTTGTTGAGACTGGTAATCCAACCAAATTCCATCCGTTTGAATAGGGCAAATCAAGCGTCATTTCGCCCCCGGAAACGACATCCAAAAAGACAGGTATATCTACATCCGGTCCTG
>CAZBBE010000267.1:0-1511 GCA_964489755.1 uncultured bacterium
ATAAATCTGATGAATTGATAGCTCTCATGAGAATATAATATTCACCTGCACCACGAACATAAGGCCGTAAAGGTCTAAAAGTTTCTATTTCTGACTGGGTAAACTCATCCAAGCTTCTCCGGAACCCATCACGTTTATTCCATCGTTCCCATGCGTTCCAAGCAGTTACCATACATTCGTTAGTACTGTCGCAGACCACACCGTCAAAATCAAAAACAACGTATTTATATTTCTTACTCATAGAATGATGTAACCAGTGCAGGGTATCCTTCAATCTTCACAGTGTAGGTGTCACCATCCTTAAGGAACAGACGATCCTGTACCCTAGATGGTGTGCCAGTAATTACAATATCCCCGGGATACAAGGTCATCCACCCGGAAAGCCAAGCCACAATTTTTTCCGGGTCCCAGATCATCTGGTCTGTATTGCCTTTACGCAGCAGAACGTCGTTGTGATAGGCCAGGATTTCCTTGCTCCGGAAGTCATAGCTAGTATCTATGTATTCACCCACCGGGCAAAATCCATCTGCAGACTTTGAACGGGCCAAATGGTGGTCCCTGTCATCAACATTATCGCAGGATATATCATTGGCCGGGACATAGCCTAAAATATAGTTCTTTACATTGGTTGCTGATACCTGCGGTGTTGTGGTTTTCTTTATCACGACTCCCAATTCAGCCTCCCCCCAGGTGTTGGAAGTAAAGGGCAATCTTACTTTTTGGTTGCAGTCTACCACGGCATTGCTGCTTTTCAAAAATACCAATGGCTCCGACATGGATATGTTTTGTCCAGTAGCCCCCTGGTAATTTATTGCCAGGGCCACGATCTTGGTTGGTTTACAAGGGACCAATAAAAATTTGGTATCGAAAGGAATGGCTTGATCCCCATGGGTTTTAAAACCATTTGAAAATGGATCACCAGAACAAGGGTAAATATAATTAGACTCAATTATTCCATAAGAATCAGATTTGTTCTTTTGATTAGTAAAACGAATAATTTTCATAATCAGTCTAGTAAGGCAACGGCTCGAACAGGTGATCCATCCAAGTCTTTAAATGATATTGGAAAACCATAGAACTGAAATGGCTTTAGTGTTGGCAGTTGTCCGAGGTTGTTAAGTAATTCATAAATGACCACATTTTTCCCCAACAGAGCTCTGTGGACTGGTTTTTCTTTTGTGCTGCTTGCGTCCACGCTAGGCAGGTCACAACCAAAAAAATTTACTTTCAGTTCGAGGACCTTTTCTATGAGCTTTTCAGGAATTTGCGGTCGGTCAGGACCATAAAAGACTTCTGCATCGTTAAAATGCCTGTACCAGCCGGTATCATATATAACACCTTCAACAACACCTTCGAGCTTTTCCAAACTGTTGTATGAAATTTCATCAACTTTGACGGCAGTACCTGTAAAACTGGTTAAAGAAAAATTATTAAGCGTTTTTCCCCCGAGGATAATGTGCGCCGGCACATCCAGATGGGTGCCAGTATGTGTGCCCATTTTAAAACTGTGC